>JAUZQS010000075.1 GCA_030950875.1 Mariprofundaceae bacterium
GGGTAAGGAAACATTTCCAAACAATAGTAATTCGGACGTTGATCATTCACATCATCCGAAGGCGCATCTATATTCGATTCAGCCCACTGCTTTTGCCACTTTATCTCAATATCTTGAGCATTATAATGTTTATATTCACAATTTTCTGAATGACTCACCCGCAACTCTCCCAATAAGTTCCTAACTAGCACGCATGCCTTACGCAATTCAGGGGCAATGCTGCTGACGAACCTCAAAAAAGAAAAGCACTAACCGCATATTGATTATGTCATGAAGATTCGATAGAACCCCAACCATGGACGTATCATTGTTTTTTCCCATTGCAGGCCTCATCACACTCTTTAGTGCATACCTTATCTGGTATCGCGTTTTAAAGGGTGAAGCTTCGCATCACCCGCGTCATGAATCATTACTGATGACGATGCAAAGTCTTGCAACACTTTTTACCTTAAGCGGCATTGTCTTATTGCAACCAATCAGCAGCCACGATATTCATTTTACCTTGATTACTGCTGCTGCAACTGCCACACTGTTTGTGCAAGCCATGTATTTGTTTGGCTTATTACGACATGGCATTCAAGGGCTTGGGCTATTTTTATTGCCTGTCATTGCCCTGTTGCTATTGATTATACCGATACTCCCTGTAGATCCTGAAAGCCACGGCATTGAGACAACCTCCATCCTACACAGCAGTCATTTGCTTATATCTATGCTGGCTTACGCTGTACTCACCATGACCGCATTTCATGCTGTTATGCATCTTTTACTTGATCAAGCTCTTAAGAAAAAACGCATTCACCCTGTCATTCAAGCCATGCCACCATTGGTTAAGTTGGAGAACCTTATGTTGACATTATTGCGCTGGTCTGTCTGGTTAATCGCTTTAAGCATTTTAACAGGTCTGCTATGGCAATGGGTTGATTTTTCTCAATTTGTACTATTTAGTCATAAAATATTATTAGCACTTATGTCATTCGGTGTACTCTCGTGGTTGCTTAACAATCAGAAAAAATCGGCTTGGCATGGTCGCCGCACCAGCCAATTGATTCTTGTCTCTTACTCTCTGATGTTATTGGCCTATTTTGGCGTACGTTTAATTCAGGCTTGGCTAGATTAAACACACACCCGCTGCATCAACACCATGACTACGCTGCACATTTCCCTTCCTGTTGCCTGTATTATTTTACTGCTCTTATTGCTTCTATCGGCTTTTTTCTCAAGCTCTGAAACGGCTTTAATAAGAGCCAGACGCGTACGTTTGCGTATCCTTAGCAAAAATGGCGATCTTGGTGCCAAGCGTGCCGAACACCTATTAAAAACACCTGAGAAAATTTTATCCGCTATTTTGCTGGGTAATAATTTTGTCAACTTCGCTGCTTCCAGCCTTACTGCAGCTGTCTTCGTCGCAGCTTTTGGTAATGCAGGCATCATATACGCCACGATTGCCATGACTATTATCGTGGTTATTTTTGCTGAAGTGTTACCCAAAACAATTGCCGTTGCCTATGCCGAACCCATTGCCTGCAAAGTTGCTGCCCCATTACAGTGGGTTATGCGAATTTTCCACCCCATCATTGTAGGCTTAATGGCCATTGTGAATGTACTCAAACGAATGTTACGCATTCCCAAGCATCAGGAAGTAGGGTTTAACCATCAGGAATTGGCAGCCATGGTCGATATTAGCGCTGAATCTGGCATGTTGGATGATGCACGTGAACAAATGCTCGCAAGTAGCCTTAGTCTGCATGAAATCCCCGTCAAACAATTGATGGCACCACGCAAAGACATGATCATGTTGGATGCCAATCAAAGCGTTCAAGTCTGTAAAGAACATGCCTTAAACCAGCCACATTCTCGCTACCCAGTCTTTCTATCTCAGAGTGACAATATTCTCGGCATTATTCATCTGCGAGAACTCATTAAGCTAGATGACTCAGATCAACCCTTGGCAAATGCTATCATCTGGCAAAGCCCGCTTTACACACCCAATAACCGCCATGCCTTAAGCCAACTATTTGATTTTCAAAGCAAACATCAACATATGGCTATTGTTGTCGATGAATTCGGTGATATTGAAGGACTGATTACACTAGAAGATATTATTGAAGAAATTGTCGGTGATATTGTCGATGAATCCGATGTTCCAACTTCATCTGAAGTCTGGCAGCAACCTGATGGTTCGCTCGTCGTTACTTCAACTGCCAATGTTCACGATATTAACCAAGTACTCGATAGTGACCTTCCCGAAGATGGTGCAACAACCATTGGCGGTCTTATTGTACAAACACTCGGCGACCAACCAGAAAGCAGAGTAAGTCTACCCATAAAAGATCTGCAACTGGAGGTATTAAGTATTGAAGATGCGTGGATTCAACGCGTTCGCATCGTCAAATCAACACCAAGAAAGGAGCCCAAGCGCTAGGTTTATGAATCCATAAGTCGCTTTTGAATTGTTAATAAATCTTCCCACATTTTATTTTTTTCTTTGGGTGAACGTAATAAATACGCAGGGTGATAAGACACCCACACAGGGATACTTCGGTAGCTATGCCATTGCCCGCGTAAATCATGCAATACTGCATCACTCCCCAACAAAGCCTGTGCAGCTACACGTCCCATGACACAAATAACCTTGGGTGAGACTTTATCCAACTGTCCATTCAGCCAAATACTACATGCATCCAATTCATCCTGCTTGGGGTCACGGTGGTTGGGTGTCAAACACTGTAAAACATTTAAGCTATAAACCTGCTTCCTACTCAAGCCTATAGCCTTCAGCATACCATCAAACATAATCCCAACATGCTCAACAAGCACTACTCCATGATCATCTTCCGCACTGCTCGGAGCCTCACCTATAAATAACAAATCAGCATCAGGATTACCTTGCCCAAAAACCACATGCTGACGCGACTCTGCAAGCCCACAGCGCTGACACTGCATGGCATCCACGGCCATACTCGCCAAATCCATCTCATCCATGGGCATGGATTTTGGCTCTACCTCAACTATCGAAACATTAGGCAATGTCTGAGCAGTTGATTCTTCTATATTACTTTTTTTATTACCCGAACGAACAAGGGAAACAGGTGTTTGCACACCTATTTCCCTTAAATACGTTGTTAAAAACTCAGTCTCGGACATTGCTGCCTCAGCAACAACTAGCCCAACAAGATATCCACTTTGGTCGTTGAACCCAAATATACAGGCACACGTTGATGCAAAGCTTCAGGTTGAAGATCCAAAACAGCCACGCCATCACTGCTCATCGATTTGCCACCAGCCTGTTCCATAATAAAGCCCATCGGAATTGCTTCATATAACAAACGCAATTTGCCTGTCGTGTTTTTGCTGTCTGCTGGGTACAAAAATATACCACCTTTCAAAATCGTACGGTGCATATCAGCAACCATCGCACCTACATAGCGCATGCCTAAACCAGTTTCAGCTTTTAAATTTTCCAGTTTAGCACCCATATCATCAGCCCAATCAGCCGCATTGGACTCATTCACTGAATAATAACCACCTGTTTCAGGGATGCGCATATTACCATGACTCAATTCAAAACGTGCCGTTGAAGGGTTAAATGTATAACCATCCACACCTTCACCTACAGAACACACCAGCATCGTTGATGGACCATACAACACATAACCTGCTGCAATCACTTCACGACCACTTTGCAAAGTATCGGACACATGTGGGCGCTCTGTATTCGCTGTCTTACGCTTCACCACAGAAAAAATAGTTCCAACAGGGCCATCCACATCAAGGTTTGAAGAGCCATCCAAAGGATCTACCAATACCAAATAATCTGCGCCAGCATACTCTTCAATAACCAATAATTCTTCTTGCTCTTCTGAGCCTACCGCACACACAAAACCAGTTGAGCGCATTTCATCAAGAAAGATCTCATCCGATAACACATCCAACAGCTGTTGCTGTTCACCCTGAATATTTTCACTTCCTGCTCCACCCAGTGCGCCTCGAAACACCGCACCACGCAAAACTGCCGCAATTTCAATAGCCGCACGCCCTACACCCTGAATCACAGGCATCATTGTTGATCCATGTTCGCCCTGTTTAGCAATATTATTCAATGTCAGTGGCATATAGCCCTCCCGTCCGTTCATTAACTCCAGCTACTTACCAAGCATGCAGGCTTAAATGTTAGCCCGCATTATTCACAAATACTACCGCGCCCTTGCTTGTTCCTTTGCCCGCAACGCATTTCTCAAAGTGAGCCTGTAAGCATGGCTACGGGCTCACTTTTCGAAATTCGTTGCAAATAAAGGCCCAGCGCAATCATCACGTCGATTCGTGAATAATGCGGGCTAGATTCCATGATGAACACACTACAACTACAAAGAACCATTTAAAGGCATGTAAACAGCATATAAGTAAACTGAAAATCACTTGCGGAGCATGCTAACAAACAATAGGAATAGATACAAAAAAAGGCTGCATATCCTAAGATATACAGCCTTTAAAGTGGCGGAGCGGACGACCGCCAATCTATTTTTTTATATTGTTATTTATCAGTATGTTACAATAATATATTTGAATAACTAATAAGAAATTATAATTTACCCTATACTTTACCCTATACCCAAACAAAGATCAGAAAGGCTTCCCCAACCAAAGGAACTTTCAGGCTTCTTTTTTACAATCATCTTGCGTGCTTTGTTACGCATAAGATATTCTTATTAACTATTAGGAATTCATCAAATAAAGTGAATCTCTGTGTGCCGCTCATTCTTTAACTCCCTTCTTTGAAAAAAGATAACTCCTAAGTGTCTATATTAGTAGGGGCATGCCACTTTAGAGCATCACACAAATCTTACGGCACTCATAGCGCTACATCCACAATTTCACTTTTAATACTAGGGGAGACCGATTTAACCGTTTTAATAGGTTAAAATGGCTTAATTGGTAATCCCTCCCGAAAAGTAACAGAGGTTACAGTATGCATATTTTATGCCCTTGTAGCCGTTTCACAGCTAAAATTTGATCATTTAGAGTTATGAATTTTGTTATTATGGACAAACTAGACATGCTCTTCCCTCGCAATGTGAAGTCGCTCCGCTAATTTGTGAATGCTAAAAAATACATATACGATAAGAAACTTCTAAGTTTTTTACCTATTTGGTGAAGAGTGTGAAATTATAGCCAAAAGAGAGTGTCACAACCTTTGCCTTAAAATCACCCTGTGCTGCAGCCATATAACCATATTGACCAATCAGACTATACTGGTTATTGAACTGATATCCGATCCCAGCATTGGACTGCCAGACCAAGCCTGCACCCGTTGATAATCCGCCGCCGCCAGCCGGGCCAATAAGTGCCTCCGCCTCAAAAAAGAGTGGTGTAGATAATAGCTGTTGATGGATACCTGCCCCAAAAAGACCAACCATATATGCCCCGGCCTTGCCAGACCAGCAGAGAATAATGCGCTCAAATATTCATGCCTGAATCTTTCGACTTTTATAAACATTTTGCGCGTACTGCACTTGGAATCGCCAGCGACGAATTCAACTCTTAAGTAGAGCCTCCTCAAGAACCCCATTTCAACTTTTCACTTAACAACAGCCGTTGGCATAAGAAGAGGGTTCAAGTGTCGTAAGATGGCTCTGCAGCAAGTCACGTACCTCTTCACATGCTCACGCACAGCGTAAAGCGCTGTCATTTGCCAATCAGGCAGCCAAAAACTCAGCAAAGCCACGAATAAATAATTTATTCAAACATAAAAAAAGCGGCTCAAAAGCCGCCTATTGTAGAAGTTCTAAAATTGTTTTTTTCATCATCCAATGATAACGGCCATCTTTGTTTTTGATGAATAATACGCAAAACATTTAAAACCTCTTTATCAACACTATAAAGTATACTGCATGATGTTTTTGAAACCATTAACCTATAAACACCCTCAATATCGCTCTTATCACCAATCAAAGGAAAACCTTCTAGAAATATCGCTTTTTCTCTTATCCTTTCCATAACATCAAGAGCATTTTTATAGCTATTATCAGCTATATAGTCTCATATATTACTTAAATCATGCAAGGCATACTTTGACCACCCAACTCTCACCAGCAACCTTCTTTTTAAGCCCGTTTATAATACTATCAATATGGTTAATAGCGTCCTTATTACTTACCACATCACCGACCTCAACCTGTGCCATTGCTTGCCCTATAGCTTTTCTTTCCCATTCGTCATGTTCCACACGCGCCACCACTGCCTCACTGATTAAGCTTGCACGGCTTACATGATGACTTTCTGCCAACTTACAAATGTTTTCGTAAGTCTCATCGTCAACTTTCATCATTCTCATATAATTCACCCCCCACAGATAACATAGCGGCTATGCCTTCCAATGCAATTGATTCGGTTTTTCAAGTGTGGCAAGTTTACACCACCCCAATCTGTCAACACAGTTTTTCAAGAATCCTTATTCCCATCTTTTAAGCTTCTTTTTTGAGTTATAGCTGTCTTAATATGCTCTTGAAGGCGGCACTGTAAACTTGTCTTTTCCTGCTCATCTCGGCTCCGTTTTTTTGCTGAATTCTAGCTTATAAAGAATAAGAAATGCGATTTCTTTGTCTTAATTCCTTGGGGTATTATAATTATAGTTTCATTATACTCTGTTTAGTTGTCCAATTATAAGTAGAGAGCCACTTTAATTTACAACTTAGCCATTACTCTCCTAAAGCGATCCCCTCTCTTTTGAATATCCAGTGGTTTATCATTTGATAGTTTCTTAGTAATCGCTTCAGCTCTTTTTAGTGGGTCTCCATGGGTGCCTGATTGCCCAGTTCCTATCCCACTTAACTTAGCCAACACCTGTGGAAAATAAAGTGGATCATAACCTGCCGTTCGTAAAATATGAATAGCTTCTAAATCTGCTTCTTTTTCTTTTGAGCGACTATAACCCTGAGCGGCATGATCAACCAGCATGCCAGAAAGCTTGTCTAAACCTCCCGCAAGATTAGCCAGCATTAGCACATCTTCTGATATAAATTCCTTACTGGCTTCACTAAGAGCATCTTTTAACAACTGATCAGTATACTGCTTTTTAATGGAGTTAATTGGATGATCAAGAACAAGGTGGGCTACTTCATGAGCCAAAACGGCCGCTAACTCATCCTCATTAACGGCTTTAGCAATCAACCCTGTTGTGATAAAAATAAAGCCTCCTGGTACAGCATATGCATTCACACGCTCTGGCTCATTCAATACGATAAAATGATAACCAGCATATAGTTCTGGTCTTGCCGAGGCCATTGCCAAGGTTTGTCCAATAGCCGAGACATAATGTTGCAACTGCTTTTGATTGAGTAGTTGGTGATCTACAAGCAACCTAGCACCACTTGCTCGCCCTATATAATAACGTTCTTCCTCTGAAAATGATTTACTGGCTTTGGATATATTTTTTCCAAACTCCAGAACCTTGCCAAGGTCTAGGCTAAAACCTTGAGAAAGTGAAACAGGAAAAAGTACAAGCATCAGGAGTACAACTATATTCTTAGTCATGCGCATACTCCCCAAGCTTCCCTAGCTTACGGAATTCTCTAAACTCCGTATCTGGATCAATAACCGCTGAAAGCTTCTCAGCCTTATCCATCAAGTCGTATCTTAATTTTTTGTTTTTACGACTTTCCTGCTCCACTTCTGAAGAGAAACCCTTCGTAGCAGCGGCCATATCTGACTGAGTTACCTGCCCCCCACGGGAAAAACTTTTAAATTTTTTCGCAGCAACAACCGATTTTGAGGTAACATAGCCTATGTCCTGCCCATCCGATACTCGATAATAGATACCTGATGTCTGAAGATAGGTCACTGAGCTACCTTTGGGTATTTTTTTTATCAGCGTACTACCAAAGGGATGAGGAGAGCTTTTTAGTAGCGCCTCAGAAAGAGTGATACGTAATAAACTTCCTTTTTTAAGATAACTTGCTGCATATGTTGGGCTCAACAGAAATACTATCGCAGCCATTGCCAGACTACCCTTTAGAATCTGCTTTGAATACGCCATTCCAACCTCCTGATAATGCATTTTCGTTCAACCCTTCCAGTCTTCGTAAAAATTCGAGCGCCGGAGGGTCATTAGGTATCAAGTTCAGTACCTTTGTGAACAACATTTCTGCCTCTCTAAAACAACCTTTACGGTACTCCACTAATGCCGCTTCAAATAACATAATCATTGCTAACTTGCCCTCTGCAACATCTTCTTTTTCCCCAACTAACTCATATACATGTATTGCATCTTGTTTACCCATTACCTGAATAACATCAAGTTCTCGCGTAACAAATAGCTCTCCAGCAAGCTTTTTTGTGCTTTCAGATAACATTAAATAGGTGCCATAGAACTTATTTGCTCCTTCAAGACGAGAGGCAAGGTTTACCGCATCACCCATAATAGTATAGTCCATTCTATTATGAGAGCCCATATTACCAACTAGCATTGGCCCGCTGTTAATACCCATTCTCACATAAAGAGGATCTCGACCTTCAGCAACCCATTTTCGACGAAGAACTTGTAATCTTTGCTGCATTTCCAATGATGCAAGAAGTGCAAGTTTAGCATGCTCTTCATCATAGATCGGAGCCCCCCAAAAAGCCATGATTGCATCTCCCTCAAACTTATCCACCGTACCATTGTAACGGCCGATAATTTCACACATATCACTGAGGTATTCATTGAGTAACGCAACGAGGTCTTCTGGAGAAAGTTTCTCAGAAATAGTTGAAAACCCTTGAATATCGGAAAAGAAAGCCGTCATAACCCTCACCTCGCCGCCCAACTTTAAACGATCGGGGTCATCAACTAGCGCTGTTACCACCTCTGGCGACAGATACTGACCAAAGGCACTGGTAATAAAGAGGCGCTGTCTAGCCTCTGCTACGTAATTAAACCCAGTCGTCAGAATAAAGCAGCCGATTACGTTCATAGAATTTGCAGTCACATCAATCAGAAGATTATGATATTTAAACAAATATACCGCAACACACTGAATCAAAAGAAGCAATAAAAATGTAAAGGAAAAGCTAACGATTGCACTATATCTAGCCGAGATGAAAACTATGAGAAGAGACGTTAAAAATAGTACTGGTAATACATAAATTGGCTCATATCTACTTTCTAGAAATCCCCCATTCAAGATATTATGAATTGCAGTACCATGATAATGTACGCCAGGATCATTCGATTTATTAAATGGGTTTGGTCGAAAGTCTTTTAACTCGGTAGCATCAGAACCAATAATGACAACCTTATCCTTAAATAAAGCAGGGTCGTAATAGGGAGCCCCGCCCTCATCCATCATAATCTGCGACTTAATTATTCGCAAAAGCAGGTATTTCTTGTAAATATCGGAATCTCCATAATAACGGGGACGTGCCATACCTTGAGCATCCAGCGGAATTTCCCGTATTATTGATGAACCTGATAATAGCAACAGGTGTTTTCTCTTCATTTGATACGAAGTAATACCAAGGAATGAGGCGGCCGTCGCCAAGGCAAGCGATGGAAGGTAGCTATGCCCACTGCGAATAAGCATGGGAATACGCCTGCCCACACCATCGCTATCCTGAATAAACTTCACATCTCCTATTGCTTTCGCCTTGTTTGTAAACTCCGCTACAGGTGTTCTCAAGAATGGATAATCCTGAAACATCTTTTTATCAATGTCACTAACCTCTAATTCAAATTTCTTTGCCATTTTAGTGTTCATTTGCGATGCTTGTTTAGACATATGACTTCGGCTTCGGCTTGAGAGGGTTGCCAAGATAATGCCCGCTTGTTCAATAGCATTACCAAAGCCAATGTCATCCTCAACACCATAAACAGAACGCTCTGTAAAAATCATATCAAAAACAATTTCTTTGGCACCAGCAGCTTTTAAAAAACGAATTGCCTCTACGTATGCGGAGCGAGGCCAGGGCCAACTGATTCCATCCACCTCCTCAGCTTCAATCAGACTGGCATCGGTAATCAGAAGGTATACAACAGGTTTGTCATGAGGGACAGCTGTGAAGTGAGTCTGTAACAGGTCGGATACCGTATTATGGGCAGAGTGAAAAGCACCTACCATATAGAAAAAAGCGAGTACAGAAGTAACCATGCCACACAGCAATAATTGCCAAGAAGTGCTTGCAGCACTCCGTTTTATCACTGGTAAAGAATTACTATTAATCTCCCATCACCTAGTAACTACGTTGTTCAACTCTACATCTGTAGCAGCGTTCGTAAGAGATAGTGAACTTAAAAAATCCAACTTATTAAGTCTTTTTCTATAGTTGGCTTGAAATAAATATGTACAAAAGAACGGAGTATTTCGTCGATCTAGCATGATTTAATTCTAGACTAATATTTTATTTTTACCATGTATTAGGTATTCAGAGCAAAAAAACATGCGTCTTTATAATAATTGAAAGCATCTCAGCGCATTTGCATTGGTAATTTCAGCGAGTGTTTCAATCGGTATCTGCCGTGCATCTGCAACACATTGCGCTACATGTTTGACGAAAGTCGGTTCATTGCGTTTGCCGCGCATAGGAACAGGTGCTAAATATGGCGAATCAGTTTCAATGAGAATGGATTCTGCGGGAACTTTGGCCGCAACTTCACGCAATGCATCATTGCGTTTGAAT
>JAUZQS010000076.1 GCA_030950875.1 Mariprofundaceae bacterium
GGTCACCATAAAACGACGCACATCTCTTTGTTGAGATAATACTTTTATCAGAGCATAAGCATCTGTTAGCGATGTTGGGTCAGGTGTAAGCACCACCAAGCAAGATTCCGATGATGCAACAAAAAATAATACATTATCACTAATCCCTGCGGCTGTATCGATAATCACCAAATCATAATCTTTGGCCGCCTCACGCATTTCACTCATTAATACCTGCTGCTGCGCACCATTGAGCGCAGTAAGATCCGCGAAACCACTACCGCCAGGCAAGACATCAAAACCTTCTTTTGCTTGTAACAACATATCAGACAAGCTGGCTTCGCCACTTACCACTTGTCTCACTGATCCATGACCAGATAAACCCAGCATCACGTCCACATTTGCTAAGCCCAAATCAGCATCCAATAACAATACCCGCAGCCCCTGCTTGGCCGCACTCGCTGCCAAGTGAATGGAAAAGAAAGTTTTCCCTACGCCACCTTTGCCGCTGCTGACAGCAATAACGCGTGGCGATGACTTATCTATTTCACCTGTTGTCATGCGATCTCCTTCATTCTATAAAAACTTTTGAAACGCATCATGCTTTGCGTTGACGTTCCAACAACGCTGTCAATGCTTTTGGACTTAACCAGCCCATTTGACCCGGCACTTCCGAGCCAAAAACACCATATGAAAGTCTAAATTTTGATGACATCGCCCAATTGATAATTTTGCCAGGCCGTGATGTTTCATCCAACTTTGTAAAAGCCATTTCACTCATCTGAAATGCTTCCGCCGCCAATAAAAGTTCCATGCCATCTGATTCATCCATATTCGCCGGCATCACCAAAATGCGGTGTGTGCAATGCAATGCATCCCACACCACGCTTTGCTTTTTCATCTTTGACAAGCGATGAATATTCCAACCTTCGCTATCTACTAGCAGGAGCTGTGCCGAATTGGTTGTCTCTAATGCTGTTGGCACGTCATCTGGCCCTCTTAATGTCGCAAATGGCACACCTAAGATATCGGCATAGGCCTTTAACACATCACTTCCACCCATACGATCCACATCGCTACTCAACAAACCAACCCGTACACCTCGCATACTGTAATATGTTGCCAGCTTGGCTGCTAACAGTGTTTTCCCCGCCCCAGATGGCCCTGCCAAAAGCATCACCACGCGCTTATCACTGGGCTTAATACGCTCACCCCAATGTAGTGTTGAAGTGCCAATGGGTTCATGGTTGGCATAATCTTCTGCCAAATCAAAAGCATAAGCAGGCGCAACGCCCAAAGCAACAAGCTGATCAAAAGCTTCTTGTGAGGCTTTATCAGACATAGCATGGCGCAGGTTTGCTTCTTCTTTGCGACCAAGCCCTTCAACAATACGCTCTAAACGGTGCATCGAAGCTTCCATATGATGGGTATGCATTGGCTGCGCCACGGCTTCAGCGTTATTTACTTTGTCATTTTTTTGACGGACTGGTTCTTCAGCATCTAACGCCGCATGCACATGCCAAACTTTATTTCCTTCTTCATTTCTGCCTTCCATGCGATCCAAAATAATCGCCTCAGGGCCAAGCCCTTGTCGAACCAAAGCCAATGCTTCATGCAGGCGAGGAGCTGTGAAAATTTTAATTTGCATCGCGTAGACTCAAGTTACTTAATGTTTTAACAGTCATTTCTGGCGGCACTTCTCCAACAGATAATACTGCTACACGATTCATTACTTTCGATAAAGATTGCGCCAATAATGGCCGCAATTGTGGCGTGGTCAGCAAGACAGGTATATCAATGTCATGTGCCGCTGAAGCCTCATTAAAGCGCATTACAAAACGCTGCCACTGTTGAATTTCCAAAGGCAGCATGGATACGCCACCAGCTTGCCCGACACGCTCCAGCATGGTCTGCTCTAATTCACCTTCAAGTGTAAACACCGCCAATTCACCTTGATCATTCATATAGCGCTGCACAATGCTACGCCCCATACGGTGTCGAACCATTTCCACTAGATTTCCGATATCACGCTGCTCCGTCATGCCATCAGCCAACGTTTCAATAATCAAAAGCAGGTCACGCACTGATATCCACTCAGATAATAATGAACGCAATACATGCTGCAATACACCCAATGTCACCTGTCCAGGCACAATATCTGCAATCACTTTAGGATAGCGCTCTGCTACACCATCCACCAAGTCTTGCACTTGTGCACGATCCAACATTTCATAAGCATGACGACGCAGGATTTCCGTAATGTGCGTAACAATCACTGTTGGCGCTTCCACAACGGTATAGCCAGATAGTTCAGCCTGTTGACGTTGGTCAGACGATATCCACAAAGCAGGCAGCCCAAATGCTGGCTCTTGCGTCGGAATACCTTCAATGGGCGGCCCTGCCACTTGTCCTTCCAAAGCCAATAAGTGGCGTGGGCGAATCTCTCCGCGACCAACTTCAGCGCCACGCACCAATACGCGATAATCACCCACACCCAGTTGCAAGTTATCCTTGATATGAACAGGTGGAAGCACAAAACCGACCTCTTGTGTCATTTGACGTCGCAAAGCCTGTAAGCGTCCCAGCAAACCACCGTCACGCCCTGCTTCAACAAAATCAATCAGTCCATACCCCACTTCCAAACGAATCGGATCAACAACCAACAAATCAGATAATGATTCTTCCTCAGGTTTATCTGCTGCCACAGGCTCTGTATCAGCAACATTAGGTGCTGCAGCTTTTTCTTTCTCGCCCATCAGTAAATACCAACCACTAAACCCCAAGCCTATGGATATAAGCAGAAAAGGAATAAATGGCAATCCAGGAACGAGCCCTATCAAAAACAATGCGCCGGATGCAATCAGATGTACTTTGGGGTGCTGTGTAAACTGCACTGTAATTTCTTCCGATAGCTGCTCACTGCCCCCAGCACGCGTAATCACAATACCCGCCGCCGTTGAAATCACCAAAGCAGGGATTTGCGATACCAACCCATCGCCCACCGTCAACAGGCTATATACCTGCATCGCATCGCCTATCGCCATGCCTTGTTGCATGGTTCCAATAATCAAACCAGCAAGTAAGTTAATCGCCGTAATAATCAACCCTGCTACAGCATCACCACGCACAAACTTCGCAGCACCATCCATCGAACCAAAAAACTCAGCCTCACGCGCTACAGACAAACGCCGTTCACGTGCCTGAACTTCATCAATCATGCCGGCATTCAAATCAGCATCAATGGCCATTTGTTTGCCCGGCATAGCATCCAAGGTGAAGCGTGCAGCCACTTCAGCAATACGTGTTGAACCTTTGGTGATAACGATAAAGTTAATCAACACAAGAATTAAGAAAATAATCACCCCAACAACCGTATTGCCACCCACAACAAAGTTACCAAAGCCTTCAATCACATGTCCCGCAGCTCCCGTCCCTTCTTGCCCATGCAATAAAATCAAGCGTGTTGTTGCTACATTTAATGACAAACGAAATAGCGTGGTAAGCAAAAGCACGGCTGGAAAAATAGAGAAATCCAAAGGTCTTAATACAAAAATTGCGGTTAATAGAATAATAACCCCAATCGCAAGGTTGATTGCCAGCAGCACATCCATCAGCCATAATGGTAATGGCACCATCATAATCAGCAGGATGCCCAACACGCCCACAGCCAATAATACATCGGTGTGCCGCTTCATACCCTGAAATTTCAATATTGCTGCTGCCTGCATATTTATTATAACCCTTCTTTTATACCGTTTTTGGACCACGTATGCGATAAATCTCTGCAAGAATGACCGCTACTGCCTCAAATAAATCTTCAGGGATTTCTTCCCCAACTTTCACACTCTTGAACAAGGAACGTGCCAAAGGTTTATTTTCACGAATGGGAATTTTATTTTCACGGGCGATTTCACGAATTTTCTCAGCCACTTTGCCTTTGCCTGACGCCACAAGTTTCGGCGCAGAAATTCCTAATTCATCATATTTTAGTGCTACTGCAATATGCGTTGGATTGGTAATAACCACATCAGCTTTGGGCACATCTGCCATCATGCGATTGCGCGCTTGTTCCATCTGAATTTGGCGAATCTTGCCTTTTAACTGAGGATCTCCCTCACTCTCTTTGTTTTCATCACGAATTTCTTTTTGTGACATCTTAAGCGATTTAGCGTGCTCCCAGCGCTGATAAATAACATCTGCCAAGGCAATGCTGAAAAACAAAAAAGCCACAATTGCAGCAATCTGAAGACTTCCTTGCGCCAATAATTTGGCGATTTCACCCGTACTTTGACGGGGTGATGCCATCACTTCTGGAAATAAATCCTTCAACACAAACCAGCATACCGATGAAATAATCACCAGTTTCAAAATTGATTTTACAAACTCCGCCAACGACTTGCTTGAAAAAAGTCGTTTCAAGCCTTTCATGGGACTTACTTTCTCAAATTTTGGTTTCATCGTTTCAAAAGTAAAAACAGGACCTGTCACCAAAAATGATACCAACATCCCAATCAACGTAACGGGTATTGCCACGGGTAAGATCACCATAGCCATATCAATAGTTACTGATGTTAATAATTCTTGCATGCCTTTGGGCGTGGCATCCAGGGTCACACTCCCTGACAAATAATCGCGTGTCATATCCATCATATATGAAACAATCCAAGCCCCAAGACCTGTCACGGATAACGAAGCAATCAATAAAAAAGATATGGCCGTGGATGGTTCTTTACTGGATGCGACCTGTCCTTTTTTCTTCGCATCTTCAATGCGCTTGGGCGTCGCATCTTCGGTTTGCTGACTTTTATCCTGTTCTTCAGCCACCCTTTAAACTCCGCATCATAGCTGGTAACTGATCGCCCAATGAAACAAACGCATCATACGTCAAAGAAACAATGCTCGGCATGGAAAGAGCAAACACAAGCAAGCCCACACCCACCGTCAAAGGAAAGCTTACAAAAAACACTTGAATTTGAGGCACGGCACGTGAGACCAAGCCCAGAGCCACATTAACAAAAAACAATAATAATAAGACTGGTGCAACAAGGCGCAATGCCAACACAAACATATCTGCAGCCGCATCATTCAAAATCACCCAACCTCCACTTGCCCAAGCCTGACCAATAGGTAAAATGCTAAAAGAGTCAGCCAATGCCAGTAAAAATGCATGGTGCGCACCTGCCGTTAACCATAACAACATCGCCAGCACACTCGCCAACTGTGCCGTAATTGCGCCTTGCGCTGAGGTTGCAGGGTCAAACACATTGGCAATTGACATGCCCATTTGAAAACTCATCATTTGCCCAGCGAATTGAACGGCCGAGAAAATAAGGTTTGCCAATAATGCCAAAATACCAGCCAGTAACATTTCTTGTGCTGCCAATAACATAAAAACAATGGGTTCAGGTGAAATGACCGGAATAGAGGGTGATACAACGGGGTATAAAAGAAATGTAATCAATACAGCCAACCCTGCTTTTACAGGTGGCGGCACAAGCTTATGCCCCAAAACAGGAATCAAAATAACAAATCCTCCAACACGTACAAGTATCAGTAATGCTACCATCACATCCTGCATGTTTAGCATTGGAAATAACATTCGAATTAATGAATTAGCGTCGAAATACTGGCAAATACACCCTGTGTATAATTTACCATTGTTTCAATCAGCCATGATGCAGAAAGCACCAATACCAAAAACACCGCAATGATTTTAGGCACAAATGTTAAGGTCTGTTCTTGGATTTGCGTAACCGCCTGAAACAATGAAATTAATACCCCAACAACCAGAGCAGTCAATAACATTGGCATGGATAACAACAATACCATTTTTAGTGCTTCAACACCGTGATGAACAACCATATCAGGACTCATAATCAAACTCAGAGCAATATACATACCACATTTACGATTTACTCATTCATAGCAAGTTTGTGATATGTTCTCAAATGATAAAACGC
>JAUZQS010000077.1 GCA_030950875.1 Mariprofundaceae bacterium
GTTTCGGGTTGGAGCAAAAATATGCGCTGCATTGCTTCAAGATAAGCACTGTCGGCATTACCCAATTCGTTGAGTTCTTAGCTATGTGAAGTAATGTCGGTTGGATTATCTCTGTTCACAAGCCCTCCAAATACAAGTCTAAATTGTTGCCAGCGAGTATTCGCTATTCTGGATGATCAGCATAGACCCATTGATACCACAATATGCCCAAGTATTCATGCAACGCATCACTGGAATCGGCCAATACATGTGCTTGTGGTAGAAAACTGAGGATATTATAATCACCCAGTTTGGCGACATAGGCGCAAGGTGCAGGAATCACATCCAGTCCCTGGCTTTTAAAAACATGCACCGATCGCGGCATATGCCATGCCGTAGTCACCAGGATAATCTTGTTTATGTTTTTCTTCTGCAATATACGTTTGATATTGGCGGCATTTTCAGCAGTTGTTTTGGCGGTATCTTCACGAAAAACATGCTTTGGATCGACACCGAACTTGATCAGCCAGCGATTCATCACGCGGCTTTCCGGTTCATCACGCCCACCCATACCTCGGCCTCCGGTTGAGTATATATCAAGTCCGGTTTTTTTAGCCACTTGTGCGGCATAAAGTGTACGCATCAGAGCATGACCTTTTAAAGCATTGCGATTGCCAAACTCCGGAGCCTGTTTGTACATACCACCACCCAGCAAGACGATGGCAACATGCTCTTGCCTAAGTTGATGGATCATGGGTGGATTGATTTTCAGCACCGAGAAATGGCTTTCTAATGGAGAGATTAATGCATCCCGCATAGGTTCAGTGGACAAGACCCAGAGCAATACCATAGAGGCAATAATAAGCTCTTTTCCGCCGCGATACTTCCAAAACAACAGACCAAGAAGCGCCAGCAAAATGATGCCTCCGGGAGGCAGCAAAAGAAAAGCAATGGATTTACTGATAAATAGCGTCATTGATTGCGAATCCGATGGTGGTTTATATCGCGAATATGTTAATCATCCAAATTCTCTTCATCATTCATGATATAGTGATAAGGGGCTGTGATAATATCCATGGTGGTCACCAGACCAACCCGAACATAGCTGCATGATGACAGCATCAATAAAGACAACGATAAAACAACAAGTAAACGCATATAATAAACCCTCTAAATTTATAACAATTTAGCTCATGTAACTGCTCAGGTCGCCCCGATTTTTCTGATGGCAAGGCGAAAACGCGGAGTTTCTACTGCCAATGAACATTTTTCAACACAGTTATCGGAAAAGTAGGGAGTGATCTGAGTAGTTCCCAAAAATGTAGCTGCTCAGTACCCCGCCCAAAACTGGCTGTAACTGCTCAGGTCGCCCCTGATTTGCCCGAGTTCAAGGAAAAAATACGTAGTGTGCTTCTGCACTTGAGTATTTTTGACGCGGAAATCGGGCAAATCCGGGGATGACCTGAGTAGTTACCAAAAAATTAACGTGCCTTTTGCGACCTTCTACTTCGATTCGATCTATTGCCACTGGGTCTATGGCTATTCTTGGGTTTGTTTCGCACCTCGGCACGATCTCCCGCCTGCATACCTTCAGCACAGGCATCCGGACTGGTTGGTTTACCAATATTTAGCATATCCGTCTCGATATGAGAAAGAGGAATTTGCCGGCCAATATATGTTTCAATATCAGGCAGCCCAAAACAAAACCGCTCGCATGAAAATGAAATAGCCGTGCCGCTGGCTCCTGCGCGAGCAGTACGACCAATACGATGAACATAGTTTTCAGCATCTTCCGGCAAATCATAATTGAACACATGGGTGACAGCATCGATATGCAGGCCACGGCTAGCTACATCAGTAGCGACCAACAGGTGCAATTTACCATTGGTAAAGTCTTCCAGGATACGCATGCGTTTCTTCTGACGCACATCACCGGACAAAATTCCCACCGAAAAACCATAACGGGCCAAATGCCGCGCCACCTTTTCGCCAGTACGCTTTTCATTAATAAATATCATACCCCGCTCCACCTTTGATGCGCGTAACAGGTGAATCAAAAGCGGCAATTTATCTTCCATGCTGGTATGATACATGGATTCTGTAATGCCTGAGGCAATCAAATCCCCCTCTTCGGCACGTAGTTTTTCAGGTGAGTTCATGTGCTCATAGGCCAGCTCTAATACGCGGTGTGACAGGGTGGCAGAAAACATCAGCGATTGGCGTTGTTCATAATGCGGCAAACGGTGCATCATAAAACGTAAATCTTTAATAAACCCCAAATCAAACATACGATCAGCTTCGTCAATGATCAGCATTTCTGTTTTAGACAAAGAATACACACGTTTTTTCAGGTAATCGATCAATCGCCCTGGTGTACCAATCAAAATATCTACACCGGATTCAAAGCCAAGCCGTTGTTTTTCATAATCTACCCCACCATAAACAGTATGCAGTTTTAATTCTGTGTACTGTGCAAGTTTTTTCGCATCTTCGGATATCTGAATGACCAGTTCACGGGTTGGAGCAATGATCAAGGCACGCGGATGATGTTTATTCTGCCCTTCTTTTGGACTGGATGTGAGCAAGCGATTGATGGCTGTAATCAAAAAAGTAGCCGTTTTCCCCGTTCCCGTTCGCCCTTGCCCAGCCACATCCTTACCTGCCAACGTTATTGGCAAAGCAATTTGTTGTACATCTGTCATGCTAGTAAAACCAAGAGCATCAATGCCTTTTTGCAATACTTCAGGCAGGTTTAATTCGGTAAATAGTGTGGGCTGGGTAACCAGCGTCTGTTTCATGGCGAGCAAGCTTACGCCTTGCATGATTGCAACGCCACCAAGCGCTGTTTAGAGTGCCGCCTTCCACAAATAGGGCTCATGGCGCAATTGGTTAGCGCAACCGGCTCATAACCGGTTGGTTCTAGGTTCGAGTCCTAGTGAGCCCACCATACAAGGGTACGAGAAAGACCATAGAGAGCCTGTAAGCCTAGTGTTTGCAGGCTTTTTTGTTGACTTGGTGTTCGCTGACGTACTACAATGAACGCCTAGAATCGCAAAAATCTACGGGATAAGGCACGGGATAAATGAGAATGATGGCTGTCATGCAAAAGACACCTTCATTTATCCCGTAGCCAAGGGTTGCAGTCATGGTGATAACAAAAGACGTTCACGCAAAAGAAGCGAGACTCCCCAGCGGTAAAACCAAGGTTAAAATTTCAGCGGGTGCTGGTTTATATATGGTTATTAATTCGTCAGGAAAATACTGGCGTTATGCGTATAGCTACTGCGGCAAACGAAAGGAATCATCACTTGGTGTATATCGACTAGGTTCTGAAAAGCATTTGTCACTTAAGCTTGCACGGTCAAAGGCTCAGGCTGTTAAAGATCAGCTTGATGTGGGGATAGACCCAAACCAAACAATCAAGGATAAGAAGCTCGCTAATAAAACATCGGACGCAGAAAAAAAGCGACAGGTAGAGGAAGATCATAAACAGGTGATTGCAGAATCTCGCACTTTTAAGGTGGTCGGGCTGTTGTGGTTCGAGAAAAAAAAGGCTGAATGGGTTGAATCTCACACCAAAAAACAGATTGGTCGGCTGGAAAGGCATTTGTTCCCTACCATAGGTGATATTCCAATAGCGAAAATCACCAAGCTACAGGTATCTGAAACGATAGAAGCTATATCACGAATGGGATCGAATGACCTAGCACATAGAATGGCACAGGTTACACGCAGCATATTAAACTATGCTTGCAACAAGGGGTTTATCGAAGCCGTGCCTATGGGCGACATGAGCCAAGTGTTGACCGAACGAGAGCAAACCAAAATGCCAGCGATTATTGAGCCTGCACGAATAGGCGAGCTAATGCGTGCAATATATAGCTATCAGGGAAGTTTTGTTGTTTGTCAGGCTCTAAAGCTATTCCCTTTATTGGCCGCTCGCACAGGCGAGTTTCGCACGGCTGAATGGATTGAGTTTGACCTTGATGCAGAGCTTTGGACAATTCCAGCAGCACACAGGAAGCTAAAAAAGAAACTGAAAGAAAACCCTGAAAATGTGCAGCTCGTTCCATTGTCCAGACAATCCATAGCTCTACTTAAAGAGCTTCATGCGGTGACAGGGGCTGGCAGGCTTGCATTTCCTTCAATCCGTGGTGATTCGCGCCCAATGTCAGAGAATACAATTAATACAGCCCTGCATGCTATGGGTTTCAAGGGCGAGATGGTTGGCCATGGTGTCCGAGCGATGTTCAGTACTCTGATGAATAATAAGGACTACAATCCAGATGCGATTGAACGACAGCTGTCCCACGCTGAAAGCAACATAGTCAGAGGTAAATATAATCGAGGTGAATATATGTCAGCGCGTACGAAAATAATGCAAGATTGGGCTGACTACATTGATACTTTGCGTAAAGGTGCGAAGGTGATACCCATTAAACGTAAAGCTTAACCATCTGGAAGGGCTGGATTACATAGATGCGCAGATTAAGCCCGTTCGCGACAATCTTCACAGGCTTGCATGATTGCGACATAAGTAATTAGTAACATTATTCTTTATTCCATATTAGTGGTGCATAGATGGTCAGAAACAGGCAGGCTTGAACGAAGAAGGTTGACATCAAATCAAAAAAACTGGACACTCTCGCACCTATTCTTGTGCCAAAAAAACAAGATTTTATAAATATAGCCACCTTAATCAGGTGGCTTTTTTCGTTTCTGGAGGTCGTGATGTAATTTGAAACCAACAACTCGCGTCCTCTTGGATAGGACTCCCTCAAGCTGCCTTTTTAGGTGGCTTTTTTTTCTGGCTGCGCTTTTTGCGTGGCCTTTTTTTTTGCAATGGAGAAATTTGAATGAAAAATACACAAGTAAATGGCGCATTTTCAGGCGTAGATAACATTGGCGTAATTCCCAAGGATGGTTTCATGCGTTTGGCTGCCGTGCTGACCGTAATTCCTGTGTCAAAAACAGCATGGCAGGATGGTATTAGAAAAGGAATTTATCCCGCACCAGTGAAGCTATCGGCTAGATCGGCTGCATATCGAGTTGAAGATATAAGAAAGTTGATCGCAGAGCTGGGCGGTGCTGAATGATGAAGTCCCCAACACGTTCAAAATATGAGATTATCGAAGTAGGAGCGACCGAAGTTAGTGTGGATATTTCCATGCTGCGGAAATCAGAATCTTTATATTTCAATGCAACACAGATTGCCAAGCAGTTTGGTAAAGACCCACGTGATTTTATATCCCGCTCACCAGAAACCGCTGAGTACATTCAGTGCCTAATCAGTGATTCTAATTCGGGTCTGACAACCGAATTGGATTGCATCAAAACACGCAGAGGAAAGTACGGCGGTACATGGTTACATAATAAGCTGGCACTGCGGTTTGCCCGCTGGTGTTCCGTTTCTTTTGAATATCAACTGGATAGGTGGATTGAGCAGCGCATTGATGATGAACACCAACGCAAACTGGCGAGGGATGCTTCACGCACTGGCTACCTTCCGATGACTAATGCCATTCAAGCAGCCCACGATCCAGCTATGCCTTATCATTACAGCAATGAGGCTGATTTACTTAACCGTATTGTGCTTGGCATGCCTGCAAAACAATTCAAGCAGGAAAATGGTGTTGATAATGTCCGTGATGCTTGTGACGCATGGCAACTTTATATGCTGGATAAGCTCCAGCGCATTGATACAAGCCTGATTGAAATTGGAATGGCTGGCGAAGAGCGCAAGCAGCAGTTGCAACGGCTGTTTGATATGGAAGCAACGCCCGCATTGCCAGCCAATGACTGCGTTTCACTGGAGGTCGCGGCATGACCACCACCAAAGAAATGGCCGCCTCCACAGCAGCCATTCCAAAAACAACGAACCTGAACGATACCAGCGCAGCAGCCCAATGTATGCGATTAAAAGCAGCCTTGAACGACACGGCGATAATGAACACATACGAGATCAGACACGACCTTGATATAATGGAAGTGGCCGCTCGCATTTGGGATTTACGCAATAAATACGGTTGTGACATTCATACGCAGATGCTTGATGTTGAAAGTGGCCTTGGTGTGAAGCATAAGATAGCCCATTACAGCCTGATTAGTGAAATACAGGGCAGCAGCCATGCATAAATCGCCAGTCCATACATTCATCAAGCAATTCATCATATTTTTATCATCACATAGAATCATTAATCAACGAGCTGCAACGGCGCTTATTAACTTCATGGGAGTGAAATATGCTTAACGTTCACAATGCTTCACAAGGACGATGGGTAGAAATACTGACAAGGCTTGGGGCTAATGCTTCATCCTTGGAAGGGAAACATAGGCCGTGTCCCTCATGTGCTGGAACAGACCGCTTTCGATTCGATGACCAAGAAGGCAGAGGCTCACATATTTGTAGCCAATGCGGCGCGGGAGATGGATTTGAGTTGGTGCAAAAAATGTACTCATGCGATTTCAAGGAAGCGGCCATAATGGTTG
This sequence comes from Mariprofundaceae bacterium, assembly GCA_030950875.1. GTDB lineage: Bacteria > Pseudomonadota > Zetaproteobacteria > Mariprofundales > Mariprofundaceae. The sequence continues at coordinate 6,469 of JAUZQS010000077.1, forward strand.
AAGAAGTGTTGGGAATTAAAGGTAAAGCCCCTTCCAAAGAAGAAAAACAGGCATACAGGAAAAGGCTTGCAGATGAA
>JAUZQS010000078.1 GCA_030950875.1 Mariprofundaceae bacterium
TCCAGAGTGTCTGTGAAGGTGATGGGCTTGAATTCGCATGTGCTATTGAAGAAGGCATGGTACTGAATTTGTGTGAACATCGGAATATGGTTGCAGAGTATGATAAACTCATAGCAGATCTTAATCAGAAGATGGGGAAAGCAAAACTACTGCTTGTCTGGAACTGTCTTTACCGTGCTCTGGAAGGTGCAGATGCTGATATGAATCAACTGTTGGCTGAAAAAAGTAGTGCGCTTGCCAATCACATGGTCGGTTTTGATACTTATGGGGAGCAGTGGCAAGGAGTGCATATTAATCAGACGCTTGTGGCATTGGCTTTAGGTTCAGATAGTGAGCAATAATTCCACGAACGAGCAGCTGCAACAACAGCTTAGTGCGGCACAGGAAACCATTAAAGTATTAAGCAAACGCATGCGCCAACTTGAAATTAGCGATACGCAATCGCCCTTTCAAAAACAGCTACAGTCATATCAACAACGCATTGCCGAAAAGTCTGATGCCCTAGAAAAGGCCAGAATTTGGTCAGAACTGATTATTCAAAGCTCGATGGATGCTATTGTACGAGTTGACCCCAATGGCGCTATTCAGTCATGGAACCCTATGGCTGAGCGAATATTTGGTTATAGCGAATTTGAAGTATTCGGGAAATTGGTCTAAGATACGATTCTTCCTAAGCGCTTACACGATGCTCATTTAAAAAGTTTTTATCGTCATTTAAAGCGCGGTAGGGGAGCTTTGATGAATCGACGTATTGAGGGAATAGCTCAATGTAAAGATGGCTCTGAATTGCCCATCGAGTTTATCGGCTCCGTTGTTAAGCAAGGTGATGTTTTAGCCTATGTATTGGTCTTGCGTGATATCAGCGAACGCAAAACTGCAGAAAAATCACTTCGAGATTCTCATAATCATTTGGAAGAACTGGTTAAGGTGCGTACTCGCGAAGTTCGGCATCTGGCCGCAATTGTTGAAGCATCGCCTAATTTCATTGGCATGACTGACATTCATGGCAATATCCAATATGTGAATCCCGCCGGCCGAAAAATGATTGGGCTGGCAGAGGATGCTTTACTTGAGTCGTTTGGTTTCAAGGATTTCCACAGCTCTAAAACCTGCCAATTGCTTGCAAAGAAAATATTTCCACAGGCCTTGGAACAAGGCATTGTAGAAACCGAATGCGAGTTTGTCTGCTTAGATAACACAAGTATTCCAACGTCCAGTGTATTCATGTCCTTGCCAAGCGAGCCTGGCGAGCCAGAACAATTGGCGGTGATTGCCCGTGATCTGCGCAATGAAATTACCTTACAGCAAAAGATGGAACATATGGACAGGCTTGAGTCACTCGGTGTGTTGGCTGGCGGCATTGCCCATGACTTCAATAATATTTTGACCGCTATTATTGGTAACGCAGATCTTGCAACCCGCAAACTCGATGCTTATTCACCGGCAAAGAGTCATTTGGAGTCTATCAAACAATCGGGTTTACAAGCTGCCAATCTTTGCAAACAGATGCTCGCTTACTCAGGAAAGGGCGCTTTTATCATTCAGCCCCTTGATTTGTCGCATCTCATTAGTGAAATGACGTCGTTACTGGAAGTCTCAATAGATAAAAATGTCATATTAAACTTTAACCTAGATGAAGCATTGCCTGCAGTTGATGGAGACATCACCCAAATACAACAAATTATTATGAATTTAGTCATCAATGCTTCTGAGGCAATGGATAAGTCTGGTGGTACAATTGGCATCACAACAGGCGTGATGCAAGTGGATCAAGGATACTTGGCGAATTCTTTACATAAGGACGATATTTCAACGGGTGACTTTATTTATATGGAAGTTTCCGATTCGGGTTGCGGTATGAACCTAGATACCCAGAAGAAAATGTTTGACCCTTTCTTTACCACTAAATTCACAGGTAGAGGGCTAGGCATGAGTGCTGTCCTTGGTATTGTTAATGGACATAACGGCGTGCTGAATGTGTATTCTGAATGTGATAAAGGCACAACTTTTAAAATTGCACTGCCTGTGTCTTCATCCGCAAATGTAGCAGTAACTGAACAGCTTGATGTGCCAAAAAACATTAAAAAGTGTTCAGGCACAGTGCTTGTTATTGATGATGAAGAAAGCATTCGTAATATCGCTTGTCTATTGCTTGAGGATATGGGCTTTAGCGTTGTAACAGCAGTGGATGGTAAACACGGCCTTGAAGTATTTCGAGAGTACCAGAAAAAATTGGTTGGTGTTATCCTAGATATGACTATGCCGAATATGAATGGTGAAGATTGTTTTCATGCACTACGAAATATCGCACCGAATGTGCAAGTTATTTTATCATCTGGCTATAGTGAAGAGGATGCAACCAGTTGTTTTCAGGGAAAAGGGCTGGCTGGGTTTATACAAAAACCATATCAACTTCATGACTTTCAGAAAATTATCGAGAAGAGTTTTAGCCCCCATTATTCATAAATCCCTCAGGGAATACTCTCTTGTTGCGCAATTCACCTGGTCGATGTGATGATTGCGTTTAACCCAAAATTGGACATTGTTGGACTTAATGACGAATGGTATCTGAAGGAATTATAGGGTTAATCTGAGCAATTTCACCAAAGTTGGATTCATAGTTATGAATATTTTCCTGTAATGCCGCAACAATACGCTTGGCATGTGTAGGAGAAATAATCACCCGTGCATTCACTACTGCCGCAGGCTGAGATGCAAGAATAAAATCCAAAATAAATTCTTCCTGTGTATGCGTAGCAAACATCTGGTTGGCATAAACACCACGTTGTACCTCTGGAGGCACCTGAATTTTCAATTCTTGTGTTGTTGTAGCTTCTTGCGACTCTTTTTTATCAATCATCTCTGCTCCGGAGTTCTTTTTTGGCATCTTCGTAAAATTGCTCAAGCGTTGCTGTATCCATATCTTTTAACGAACGGTTCTGGCTCTCAGCAAGCCCTTCCATACCGCGAAAGCGTTTGGAAAATTTACGGTTGGTACTCATCAAACATAACTCAGAATCCAAGCCAAGCTTGCGTGCGAGATTTACCAAAGTAAAAAATACATCACCAAACTCATCTTCAAGCCGTGATAACGGTGCATTGGATTGAATCTCAAACTCCAACTCATCCATTTCCTCGCGCATTTTTTGCATAATATCACTTGCCTTCACCCAGTCAAAACCAATCCGTGCTGCACGGTCTTGTTGTTTTTGTGCATATTTAAGGGCAGGGAGTGGCGGGATGCCATCCATCAGACTTTTACGCTCATGATGTTCGCTATCTTTGAGTGACTCCCATTGCTCATTCAAATCAGATGGTGTCGCATCACCAAAGACATGTGGGTGCCTGTAGATCATTTTTGCAACCAAAGCTTCAACAATATCATCCCAATTAAATTTTTTCTCTTCTTCTGCAATACAAGCGTAAAAAGAAATTTGTAATAAAAGGTCACCAAGCTCTTGAAGTAGGGGATTCCAGTCTCCCTGCTTGGATACAATATCAATCGCTTCTAAGACCTCATGCGTTTCTTCTAGCGTATAACGCTTCAAACTTTCAATCGTTTGCGCTTGATCCCAGGAACACTCTTTGCGTAGTACATTCATAAGCTTGTATAACTTATCGAAATTATTGGTTATATGTATAATTCTATCAGGCATTTTTAGACCTTTTAATATTTAGCAGCATATAAGCAAGTAACATATTCCTGTGAAACATATAAGCAAGTAACATATTACCAAGTAATGCTTAACCATTGATTATATAATGAACTTTAACACAAAGTCTAATATGTGCTATTTTATATAACTTTACATAATATCCATTATGCGACGTTGTAAAATTTGATAAATTAAGGGACTTATAAACGCAACGCTAGAGAACCAAAAAATATTTTTCTTTTAGGTATAAAAAAAAGCGGCTAAAAAGCCGCTTATTGTAGAAATTCTAATATTGTTTTTTTCATCATCAATCGATAGTGGCCATTGCCTTGCCTGGTGCATAACTCTTACAATATATATTGTGTTTCTCTTAATTGAGTAAACTATCGTGTACTCTGTTTTCAGAACAACCTTTTCCATTGTTCCTTTGACTTTACCCTCTCTACCCATCTTTGGAAAGGTGGCTAGTTCTTTTCCTGCTAATCGAACCCGATCAATAATTGCATTAGCTGCTTTTGGGTTATCCTTATATATTTCACTATGCAGAGAACTTAAATCACCCTTTGTAAGTATTGACCATTTCTAGCCTTTAGCTCTTCGCAAAAAGAATCTATATCATCACTTGAAACTGTTCTTCCAGCTTCAATATCAGCCAAACCAGCAAGCACCTCTTTTTCCTTCCATGCTTCATACGCTAGTTTTGTTTTTAATGCTTCACTAATAATCTCGGCACGGCTTTTGTGCAATCCCTGTGCCATATCATCAAGTAAGCTATAATCATCATCATTTAACTTAACCGATACACTGTGCATATCTTTCACCTCTTCCGATAACATAGCGGCTATGCCTTCCAGTGCAACTGATTAGGCTTTTCAAGTTTCATTTTTTAGACAGTCGTTTGCGCACAACTGCTAAACTTCTTTTTGGTTCTTTTTTGCGCCCCACTGCAATCAGCCCATCTATAAAATCCTCAAATGCTGTCCCGTATTTTTTTAAGTCAACAACCGCCGCTTTTTTATGTCCCTTTTCATCAACTACAAAATCAATACCTTGCATCTGTTTCTCCCATTTTCTGAAATATACAACCTGCAGCAACTGATGTACCTCTTCACATACTCACGCACAGCGTAAAGCGCTGTCATTTGCCGATCAGGCAGCCAAAACCTGAGCAAAGCCACCAGATTCATCACCAGGAAAATACTTCTCACCCATGCCTCAGAGGTTGAAGCCAGTCGAGCACGAATTTGATTAAGTCGGTAACCATTTTTCCCCTGCCCAAACTTACCTTCGATAGGGATTCTCTTTCGCTCATCCTCTCGTTGTTGCTGTTTGATCTGCCTGATCTCTTCCTTGTTGTCGGCTGTAGCCTTCTTTGGCCTGCCAAGGGACCTGCCTGCAAACCTGATGTC
>JAUZQS010000079.1 GCA_030950875.1 Mariprofundaceae bacterium
TTTTAGCCACGATACTCGCTCCATTCAACAAGCAATATCAGAGATTCAATGCGGTGGTATCATCATCAATGATGCTCCTTCATTTCGCACCGAACAAATGCCCTACGGAGGCATAAAAAACTCAGGTATGGGGCGCGAAGGCATCCTCTCTGCCATGCTTGAGATGAGCCTTGAGAAAATGATTGTAACCCACCAAACATAAATACGCTTTAACCTGCAATATTTGTGAATCATACAGGTTAACACGTTAAACAGATATTGTTCTTGCCATCGATTCATGTTGCAATAGTGCGGTGAAGTCTTGAGGGGAAATCAATGAAAAAGAAAATGCATATGACGACAAAAATTCTTATTTGGATGGCTGCTGGCCTTATCACAGGCAGTTTGATTAACACCTTTGCAGCACACATAGCATGGGTTCAAGACTATTTGGTCAATGGATTATTTCACGTTATCGGCGCGATGTTTATCAATTTACTTAAAATGTTGGTCGTTCCACTGGTAACCTTCTCACTTATTTGCGGTGTTTGCGGCATTGGCGATATTAACAAACTCGGCCGCGTTGGCGGTAAAGCCTTCGCACTTTTCATGCTTACCACAGGCCTAGCCATCACCTTGGCTATTGTTGTCTCTAGCATCTTTGCCCCGGGTGAAGGATTTGAGCTCGCCCAAGCTACAACAGGTAATTTTACAGCCCCCGCAGCCCCACCACTCACACAGGTCTTTATTGATTTAATCCCTAGTAACCCTATTGCCGCTTACGCAGAAGGAAATATGCTGCAAATCATCTTTTTTACCATTTTGTTTGCCGTATGCATTTTGATGGTTGGTGACGCGGGGAAACCGCTCATTGAAGCAGCTGAACGCTTGAATGGCGTGATGATGAAGGTTGTTGATGTTGTCATGCAACTGGCACCTTACGGCATCTTCGCACTGATGGCGAAAACCTTTTCATTGCAAGGGCTTGGCATGATTCTTCCGATGATGAGCTACTTCGCCGTACTGGTGTTTGTATTGCTTCTACACGCCACGGGCACACTGATGCTTTTACTCAAACTGTTGGGGCGCGTTAGTCCGCTGATATTTCTTAAAAAGATGCGCGGCACACAAATCTTCGCATTTAGTACCGCCAGCTCCAATGCCACCATTCCTGTTACCCTACAAGCTACCGAAAAACGTCTCGGCGTAGATAACTCCACAGCATCATTTATCGTACCCTTTGGCGCCACCATCAATATGGACGGCACTGCCATTATGCAGGGCGTGGCAACGGTATTTATTGCCAATGTTTATGGCATAGACTTAGGCTTAAGCGGTTATCTAACAGTCATCGGCATGTCTGTCTTGGCATCCATTGGTACTGCCGGTGTGCCTGGTGTTGGTTTGATTATGCTGGCAATGGTCTTTGCTCAAGTAGGGCTACCCATTGAAGGTATCGCGCTAATTATGGGTGTCGATCGCCTACTTGATATGATTCGTACTGCCGTCAATGTCACTGGCGATGCCGCAATCACGACCATTGTTGCCCGCAGTGAAAACAGCATTGATATGGATATATTTAACAACCCCGATGCTGGCAATATCGAAGAGGTGCATTTATCCAGCATTCAAAGTTCAACAAATTGAAGGCTATCGTGAAAGGCGGTAGCTGGGATGATCATGGTGGTGTTTGCCGCCCTGCTGCTCATCATACTCGCCCCATTACACTCAAACATATTTGTAACTATTCAGAACACCTAAAAAAACATCCTGTAACTGTTCAGATTGCCGCTTATTTTTCTGATGGCACCAACAGTAGGCGCTTTTAGGCGAGGCAAAAAAGCGGAGCTTACTACTGTAAGTGAGCATTTTTTAACACCGGCAGCAGGGAAATAAGGGGTGATCTGAATAGTTACACATATTTTAATTGGATTTCGCTTGGTTGATACAGGTAAAATGTAAATAATTTATATTTTACATGAAAACTATTAAAATACATTCATTTTAACATTTAATTATCTGAAATCAGGGCATATAGTACATATTTCCATAAGTTAAATGAAGAAATATATTTCTTATAAAAATCGCTGTTTTTAAATAGCCAAGGCTTTTTTCAATCTATTCTGTATATCCTGCAAGTCTGCGTCGCTATAACTTTTTGCAGGCAAAGCTCCCCAAACCGGTGCTGGCCATGCCGCATCTGTTTGGTATCGTACCACATGATGCACATGCAATTGCGGAACCATATTTCCCAAAGCTGCGACATTAATTTTATCGGCATCAAACAAATCACTAAGCACACGCGAAACCGTTGACGACTCCCGAATCAATTGCTGCTGATCATCATCACTCAACTCATATATTTCGGATATATGCTCGCGTTGAGGCACTAAAATTAACCACGGATAATTGGCATCGGGCATCAAAAGCACTGCACACAAATCCATCTGCCCAAGCACAATACAGTCTTTTTCTAATTGTTTATGCAATATCATAGTGTTCTCCAAGCTCTATTGGCGCGTATCACATCCTTGGGTCG
>JAUZQS010000008.1 GCA_030950875.1 Mariprofundaceae bacterium
GATCATCTGGCAGGTCATGTTGAAGAATACTCTGAGTTTGCTTGAGCTCAGGCGCATCTTCACCAACTTCATCCAACACATGTAAGACACTGCCAATGGAGCCTTGTAGGGCATTAATAAACTGATTAAGTTCAGTGCGTAATTGTCCATCTTGGTGAAGGTGTTCGCGTAGAACTTTTTCTAATTCGCGAACTTGCTGACCGAGATCAGCATTGGTGACTGGTGCTTTACCCAGTAAATCTTGACAATTATTCAGAAATATTTGTAACGCCGGCCAGTCTTGTTGAATTGCCTGCAGCATATTTTGTCGCTCAGCAACATGTGTTTGTAATTGCAGGTGATCCTGTTCGGATAGCCCTGTATCATGGTGACCTTTGACTAGTATTCCATGCTCAGCATCCAGTAATTGGGCCAATAGCGCCACAATGGACTGATGGTGTGTTGGGCTAATCGTAGGGGTGCGCTGGAGGTGTTCAACATGCTGTATAATACGGCGCATGGTGCTACGTAGCTCGGCATTATTTTCTTGGTTCTGGAGTGCGAAAGGGCGCAATATATCCATATCTTCAAGAATTTTTTCAAGGTGTTGTTGCATAATTAATCCCGCTTAATGATTAAGTTTTTGTAGGCGTTTTGATTCGACTGCAAGGATGGTTTCCACTTGCGCAAGCGCTGGGTCTTGTGAGGATAATAAGCCTAGTTGTTGGCGAGCTTGTTGAATGGAAGTGATCGTATTTTCTGTGAGGGTGCCATCGGCTTGCCACTGCTCTAGGGCTTGATCCAACAATTCAGTAGCCTGTTTGAATACTGCGCGTTGTTGTTCAGGTGTGGCTGTTTCTTTGTAATGCTCCTCTGAGCATGCCTCTTGGGTTGCTGTGTTGGCATTCATTTCTGATGCGAACAGCGGCCCAAATTTATTGCTATCAACTTGTTTTCGTCGTGTTGTGCTTGATGTGTTGATATTGCGATTCTGATGAATTTTCATGTCAACTCCATTATAATAACGTTATAGAATAATTATACGCAAGAATAAAGCCATCTTGTTTTGAAACAGCCATTTTGCAACGTCTTTTATAATAGGAATAGCATGTAAGCTATTGATTAAATAGTTGTTTATTTTTATTTAACATGGATGCTTAAGGCATGAATCATTGGGCCGAACTGATCTTTAAGCGCCTGGTTTATCATACGATGGCAGGCAATTCGGGGCTTGCCGGAAAAAACTTCCGCAGAGATATGGACAACAAAGTGGCCGCCGCCGCTTTCTTTTACACCAGCATGTCCAGCATGTTTCCAAGACTCATCTTCGACTTGTAATGAGCTAGGGCTAAATGCTTGCGTTAAAATAGCGTGTATTTTGTCAGAGCGGGAGCTCATTTTTTAGGCTGCTTTTTGGATTGGCGATAAATGATAAAAACTTTCCCGATAGCATGAACCAACTCTGCACCAGCTTGCTGGCATAGCACCTCGATAGCGGCATGCCGTTCATCACGGTCGCCTTGCTGAATTTGAACCTTGATTAGCTCATGGGTATCAAGGCTAAGGTTGGTTTCAGTAATAACACCTTCAGAAACACCATGTTGACCGATGCGAATGACTGGTTTGAGGTGATGAGCTTTGGATTTTAACGCTTTGCGTTGTTTGCTGTTGATGGGCATAATGACTCTCTAATGAGCCACTGGCAAAAACGCATGAGCGGCGATTGGCTTCCCTACTACGGCGCATTTTAAAGCTAGAATTTTGGCGCATGGAACCACTATGCCCCTCATTCCAGCCTAAAAACGCACCCGAAGTGGTATTGCCACTCATCCACCCAGAGTTTTGCAAGAGGCTCTAATGTGTAGGTTAATAAACAAGGCCGTAGTGTACAAATATACGCTGAAAATGGTAGCTATGGACAGTAAGCTGGTGATGTTTTATGTTCCATGATGATTTTATAAAGGTATAGGGGCGAGGTGCATGAAGCGTTTGAAGCGTTTGAAGGAGGATCCTAGCCGCATTGTCATTTTGGGTGGTGGTCGTGGTGGCGCAGCTATGTTGGAGTTGATGTTCGATGAGCCATTGACTGAAGTTGTGGCAGTTGTTGATCATAATGATGATGCGTTAGGGATAGTTCTGGCTAAGGCAAAGGGCATTCCAATATACACAGATGTTGAGGAGGCATTAATTGCCAGTGCACCATGTGTAGCTTTTAACCTTACCAACAATGAGATGGTTGAAGAGATTGCTTCCAGTGTTGTAGGCGCTGGGGGCGTTATTGGAGGCCTTGAGGCAAGGCTTATTTGGCGCATGGTCACGGATTTAAAAGAAACCAAGAAGGATTTAGAGTACCAAGCAACCCATGATCCTCTGACGGGTTTATATAATCGCCGTTATGTGATGGATCAACTGTCTCGAGAGCTTAGCCAAGCGATTCGTTATAAGTTCGATTGCTCCCTAGTATTGATTGATTTAGATTTCTTTAAGCGCGTCAATGATTGTCATGGTCATATAGCAGGAGACCTTGTTTTAAAACAGATATCGCGCCAATTGCAGCAAAGTGTACGTACTGCAGATGTGCTCGGACGTTGGGGTGGTGAAGAGTTTCTTGTTTTGTTGCCACATACAAGTGCTGCTGCTGCACGATTGGCAACACGGCAGTGGCTGAAATGTGTGCAGGAAACACCTGTGATTTTAACAAGCGGGGAGGCACTGGGGATAAGCTTTTCTGCGGGCGTGGTAGGGTTGTCTGTGGACGATGGAGGAGATGGAGGAGATGTACAGCAGCATATTGAAGCATTGCTGGAAACAGTGGATCATCGTTTGTATGAGGCAAAAGATTCTGGCCGCGCCTGTGT
>JAUZQS010000080.1 GCA_030950875.1 Mariprofundaceae bacterium
AGTTCAAGCCAATAAAGAGGTCTCGGCACTTGTGGAAGAGTTTCGTGCCAAAGTGATTGATGAAGATTCAAAGCAATACACTATCATTGAGTTGACGGGGAATGCCGATAAATTAAATGGCTTTCTTGAGAAGTTAAATCCGCTTGGAATTATCGAGATTACTCGCACAGGCCCCGTTGGCATGCGCCGTGGCTGCAAAGGTTTTACCATCGAATAAGAAGTAGAGGGGGCTAGCGCTTCTTTTTACTGGCTGCCTTATTTATTTCGTCGAGAATCTTTTGAGGAAATAGAAAGTTCCCTGCGGTGGTTTGTTCGTAGCCCCTCATTTCTAAATCAAAACCATTTTTATTAGCATATCCAAGCCAGCGTTTGGTTAATGAAGATGAACTACACCAATCGTTTGAGGAGTACGCCTTCAACATGGTACAGGTATAGATAAACTTCCGCATCATCAAAGCATCATTATGAACAGCCCTTCTTTTGGGTGGATTATCCAACCACCGCGCATAGTTATCTGCCTTATCCTGCATATTAATTGTCCATTGGTTCATAGTTTCAGCCCATAGTCCAGATGGGAATACCATGATCATCGTCAAGGACATCAATATCACTCTTAACTGTGCTTGGCCAATGCAAGACATCCATTGTTTTTTAAACATAAGATTATTATTCACCTATTTCTTATCACAGTCAATCTACCCAGCCGAGGGGGCTAGGCAGATGAGCCTATCTTGCCCGTATAATCATCGTAATACCTGCCAGTAAGAACCCACTACCAACAAGTCCACCCCACTGGGCTGCTTCGACCATACCCATACCATAAGCTGCAATTACTGCACCCCCACAAGCACTGAACAACGATCCCATTATAAGTAACACGTATGAAGGCCTTTGGTCTCGCATGGTCTGGCTGGTGCTCTCAATGTGCTCAAATACAGATGCCATGCGTGACGGTAAGACCATCCAATCATGCAGCTGATCTTTAACATCATGCGCCATAAATTCAATTTGTGCCTTTGGCCCCATATGCTGCATCATCCACTTGGAAACAAGCGGTTTGGCTAGTTCCCAAATATTAACATCATCGGCCAACTCACGCGCAACGCCTTCAATGACCACCATAGTTTTTTGCAGTAATAACAATTCAGGTTGGGTTTCCATTTGGAAACGCTCCGTCACTGCAAACATGCATAATAATAATTCAGCAATGGATATTTCACCCAATGGTCGGTTGAAAATCGGTACTGCAACTTCACGCAAGGCATCTTCAAAGGCGGAAATATTGGTATTACGCGGCACATAGCCTGCTTCAATATGTACGATTGCCGCTCTACGATAATCACTACGCAAAAAGGCCAATAGCATATCTGCTAAATAACGCCGTGGGCGAACTTCCAAACGTCCAACAATCCCAAAGTCCAAAAGAACAATATCGCCATTGGCAGCAACAAAAATATTGCCAGGATGCATATCAGCATGGAAATAACCATCCACAAACACCATATGGAAAAACAATGTTGTGGCGCGCTCACACAGGTTTAACGTGTCATGCCCTGCAGCACGAAGTGCTTCGCGCTCATCAATCGGAATGCCTATAATGCGCTCACTGGTTAATACTTCTGTTTGAGTATAATCCCATAACACCTCAGGAACACGTACACCATCAAGTGATTTAAAATTCTCAGCAAAACGACTGGCATGTGCGGCTTCAGCACGCAGATTCAGCTCACCGCGAATGCTTGTGGCAAACTCTTCAACCACACAGCATGCTTTTAAACGCTGATATTCAGGAAAATAACGCTCGAACATGGCTGCTAAAAGTCTTAAAATAGCCAAATCCGCTTCAATGGTTTTATGAATATGTGGGCGACGAACTTTAACAGCTACTTGGCGGCCACCATGCAACTCTGCAAAATGCACTTGGGCAATAGAGGCGGCGGCAACAGCTTCCTTATCAAAGGATGCGTATAAACCATTTTTACCTGTTAATGGCTTTTTAAATGTGCGTTCAATGACTTCCTGCACATGTTCAAACGGTGCTGGAGGAACAGCATCTTGTAGTTTCTTTAATTCCAGCGCGACTTCCAATGGCAATAAGTCGACACGCGTGGAAAGCATTTGCCCAAATTTAATAAATGTCGGACCAAGTTTTTCCAAAGCTTCACGTATCTGTGCGCCCAAATCCTGAGGCAACGTATCTTCGCGGAATAACTGAACCAACCAAGCATAAGGACGCAGTAAACGTAAACGCACTGCCATCGCGGCCATGCCGTGGCTGGTAAGAATATAACCAATACGAAACAGGCGTAAATTACGACGAATCTTGCTAGGCAACCTCATGTGTTTTGCGGTGATTGCGATGTTTGCAAGGCATCACTTCGATGTTCTAAACGTGTTGTTTTACCTTTTAATTTACTCACTTGATGGGATAACTGTTCAACACCTGCTTGCCATGCCTGTAAGCGTTGCTGATCGGGCATTTGCATGTTTTTCAAACAATCTTGTAATACATCTTTGGATGTTGCAGAAACTTTGGCCTCTGCTGCCACCAATGCATGTGCAGCTTTGGCAACACGCGTGCCGAAAAAGTCGCCAAATATGGCGCGCAATTCGCGCTCCCAGTCCAAATCAGCTGCAGCTAAAAGCTTTTTAAACCGTAACATAGCTTCCGAATCGCCCGACAATTTCAACACCTGCTGAAAAACCAAATCATCAGGGTCTTCTTTGGCAAAGCACATACGCGCAAAACCAGATGTACTTGCTTCAATCCGCACATCAGCTTCATCAGAATGCTTAGCATGCACCCATGTCCGTCCTGATTTGAAACCTAAAAACATCACCGCATTCGTGTCGGTAACATGAATACGAAATACTTTATGATTTAAACCATCCAAGTGTTCATTTAAACGCGCATCACGCGAAAATGCCAAGTCCAAGACCGAAGACATCACCACGCACTGTACAGGCAGAGGAATCAAACGCAGGGGTAAAAACATGACACTCATACTTTATAACCTCGGTGCAATGCAACCACGCCGCCTGCCATATTTTCATGGCGTACCAAATCAAACCCTGCTTTTTCAATCATGCGCTCAAAACGCTGCTGATCTGGAAAACGGCGAATAGACTCAACCAAATACTGGTAAGACTCGCGATCACCTGTAATCAACTCACCCAACGCGGGAATAACATTAAAAGAATAAGCATCATACACCACGTCTAACAATGGCAACACAGGCTTGGAAAATTCAAGGCACATAAACTGCCCGCCTGGTTTTAAAACACGATAAAACTCTGCCAAGCCCGCATCAATATCGACAAAATTTCGAATGCCAAATGCAATCGTCACAGAATCAAAACTGTTATCGGCAAACGGAAGTTTTGTGCCATCGGACTGAATGCAGTCGGCAGTTCCTGGCAAATAACCTTCATCAACAACCCTGCGCGCACCTTCTGCCAGCATGGGAGCATTCAAGTCGGTCAACACAACACGTCCTTGCTGTTGATTGTTTTTGCGCATTTTCTTGAGAAGCCCAATGGCGATATCACCCGAGCCTGCAGCAACATCCAAGGCCACACTATCAGAGCGTACTGATGACATGGAAAGCATACGACATTTCCATAAACGGTGCATGCCAGCGCTCATGGCATCGTTCATCATGTCATATTTGCTCGCTACCGATGAAAATACACCCATAACTTTGCCCGCTTTTTCATTTACGGCGACGGTTTCATAACCAAAATGTGTTTGCTGATTCATGGCAAGCAAGCTAACAGCCGCTTGACCTAAGCTCCAGAAAACCACGTTATGACTGTGTATAAGCTGTGTGTAAAACATGTATAAATGGTGGATGGATTGTGCAGTGATACCACTACAGCATGTAGTTAAATTTATTTGACACCCAAGATATAGTGTCTACACTTGGCAGCAAGTGATTCATTCGATGTTGTTAATTTCATTTAATTATAACAACAGCTTACGCTGATAAACTACACCTGTTTTCAGTTTTTATTGAATACCGCATGGAGATTACCTATATGAGTTCGCAATTTCAGTCCTCTGCTGTACAAGCCTCAGTTTCTGAACAAAAAATTGCCTTGCAGCCAGCCAGTGCAGATATTTGGGATGTTAAATACCGCTTAAAAAACAAAGCTGGTGAAGCAGTTGATACCTCGCTTGCTGATACTTGGAGCCGTGTTGCCAAAGCACTGGCAAATGTCGAAGAATCGGGCAAACGGGAATATTGGCACAATCGCTTTGTGTGGGCTTTGGCGCACGGAGCTATTCCTGCTGGGCGGATCATGTCCAATGCGGGTGCAGAAGCATACAAACCTGCGACATCAACGATTAACTGCACAGTTTCAGGCACGGTTCCAGATTCGATGGATGGTATTTTGTCGATGGTGAAAGAGGCAGGGCTAACCCTTAAAGCAGGCTGCGGCATTGGTTATGAATTTTCTACGTTACGACCAAGAGGGGCTTATGTCACTGGCGCGGGTGCCTATACTTCTGGGCCTTTATCGTTCATGGATATTTATGATAAAATGTGCTTCACCGTGTCCTCTGCAGGTGGTCGTCGTGGCGCACAAATGGGTACATTCGACATCTCGCATCCTGATGTGATTGATTTTATTAAAGCCAAGCGTGAAGACGGGCGTTTGCGTCAATTTAATCTTTCGTGCTTGATTACCAAAGATTTTATGGATGCTGTGAAAAATGATACTGATTGGGATTTGGTGTTTCCAGCCAGTCAATCTGAAATTGATGATTCAGAAAATACCATTGTGTGGCGTCATTTGCCGCACTTCAAACAAAATATCATTCGCAATGATAAGAGTGAGATCGCCTGTAAAGTTTATCGCACGATTAAGGCACAGCGTTTGTGGGATACCATCATGGCATCAACCTATGATTATGCAGAGCCTGGCTTCATTCTAATTGATGAAGTGAATGATAAAAACAACAACTGGTTTTGCGAAGATGTTCGGGCCACCAATCCTTGTGGCGAACAGCCATTGCCACCGTATGGCGCATGCCTGCTTGGTTCAGTAAACTTAACCAAATTCGTAAAAAATCCATTTACAGATACTGCTGAATTTGATTGGGATACGTATCGTGAAGTGGTCGCTATTTTCACACGTATGCTTGATAATGTTGTTGAAATTAATGGCCTTCCACTCGAGAAACAGCGCAATGAGCTTATTTCAAAACGTCGCCATGGCATGGGCTTTCTTGGCCTAGGCTCTACGCTTACCATGATGGGCTGCAAATATGGTTCAGCTAAATCGTTGGATTTTACTGAACAAGTATCCTACGAATTGGCACGCACTGGTTTCGAAACTGGGTTGCAATTGGGTGAAGAAAAAGGCGTTGCCCCCATCATGAATGAAGACATAAAAATCACCACTGAAATCATGGCCAAACGCCCTGAAATGGCGGCGGATGGCATTCAAATCGGCGATAAAATAAAAGCGCGTATTTTGTGGGCAAAGTATTCTAGTTATATGCAGCAATTCGCACAAACTGATAACCCAGAAGATAAAATATTGCTTGAAGCCTTGATCGAAAAAGGCTGCCGCTTTACCCATCATTCATCAATTGCACCAACAGGTACAATTTCACTAAGCTTGGCAAACAATGCTTCTAACGGCATTGAGCCATCATTTGCTCATCATTATGCACGCAATGTGATTCGTGAAGGCAAAAAATCCAAAGAAAAAATTGATGTTTTCTCCTATGAACTACTGGCATATCGCACATTCATCAATGCCGATGCCATGCCATTTAGTGAGGATGCGGATAAACAATTACCTGATTATTTCATCTCTGCAGATGCTGTCACACCCAAGCAACATGTGGATATTCAGGCTGCGGCACAGCGATGGGTCGATTCATCCATTTCTAAAACTGCCAATGTACCGACTGATTTCCCATATGAAGATTTTAAAGATATTTATATGTATGCCTATGATAAAGGCTTAAAAGGTTGCACAACTTTCCGCTTTAACCCTGAAGTATTCCAAGGCGTATTGGTGAAAGAAGAAGACTTGGAAAAGACCACATACAGGTTCACTTTGGATGATGGCACAGTCGTTGAAGCCAAAGGTAATGAAGAAATTGAATATGATGGTGAAATGCATACCGCTGCCAACTTATTTGATGCCCTTAAAGAAGGCTATTACGGTAAATTTTAGTGGTACAACGTATCACATGGGCGGAACTTAGATTTCCACCAATCAATCTGTGGGTGATGGCACCGTTGTCGTCAGAAAAGGAGCCCGCCCACATACACCGGAGACAACGCCCGGGGTTATTGCAACATCAGCAAAAACCAAACGCGCTACACAAATTACACAGACGGTTAGAAACATTGCTTGCCGTTCGTGGAGGGAAAGTATGAGCATTAAAATTGAAAAGAAAATTACAGCCTATGAAGTTGCCAAACCTCAAGAAGATAAACAAGAGGATAATGTCACCGCCATTGCCCCTCTACTTGAGCGCGATGAAATCCTTGAAGGCAATACGTATAAAATCAAAACGCCAGCTTCTGAACATGCGATGTATATCACCATCAATGATGTCGTCGTAAACAAAGGCAAGCCTGATGAGCATCGTCGTCCATTTGAGATATTTATTAACTCCAAGAATATGGAGCATTTCATGTGGATTGTTGCTTTAACACGCGTTATTTCAGCGATTTTCCGTAAAGGTGGCGATGTCACGTTTTTGGTTGAAGAGTTGAAGGCGGTGTTTGATCCTCGTGGCGGCTATTTCAAGAAGGGTGGCAAATATATGCCGTCTTTGGTGGCTGATATCGGCGAAGTGATTCAACAACACCTTATCTCTATTGGTATGATGCACGGGCAGTTACAAACAGCCGAACTTGAAGCCAAACGCCAAGAAGCAGAGATAAAGTTGGGTACTGATGCGATGGCTAAAGGTCAGCTGTGTGATAAATGCGGCGCGATGGCTGTCGTTCGCCTTGATAATTGCGACTGCTGTTTGGAGTGTGGCGATTCGAAGTGTGGTTAGTATATCAAAGTTGTAAACTTATGACTAAGTTGTCGGTTAAAGCATAAGCTGCAAACGTAAACTCAATAACGAAACCTTAGTAGATAAGTACATACTTAAATTTTTATTCGTTATTCAGAAGTTGCTCAGCCATCCCATCCAGTTTAGCTTTAATAGCTTTCCAATTAGGGCTGTACTGATTTTGCAAAGCATAAAATTTCTTACTGTGGTTGTGCTCATGTAAATGGCATAGCTCATGAGTTATAACATAATCAATACACTCTGCAGGAGCCTTAACCAAGTTCGAGTTTAAACTGATGCGCCCCATTGGTGAGCAGCTGCCCCATTGTTTTTTCATCTGCCGTATCGTCATTGGCGGGGCCATATCAAGCCAGTCGATATTAGCAGTAATTAAGGTTAAGTGTTTTTCAAAAATAAGTCGTGCGTGTTCTTTATACCAGTTCTCTAGCAGACCCTTAACCTTCCCTCGGCTTGTATTAGTAATTTCAATCATAAACATACCACGACTTAATTTCACTTGGTTTGTATCTGAAGGAATAACCTTAAGCTGATAACGCCTTCCTAGGTAGAAGTGTGTTTCACCGCTTACATATTCACGAGGCAAGACTTGATCATTGCTGCGTTGTATTTGTTCTACGTGCTTCACGACCCAACGCGCTCTTTTCTTCATAGTCTCAACAATCTTTTGTTTATCTGTATGAGAAGGCGCTTTTACCTCAACGGTAGCATTAGGAAGCACATGAATTGAAATCGTTTTCTTCCTGCTGGATAGAAACTGTACAGAGTATTCATATGTCTTATCGCCATAAACAAAGCTTGGCTTAACAATCATCTGTTTCCGTGCCTTACAATTTGAATAATATGTGCCAGCACAGCTTTACCAAGATCCAATCCCCCAAGGGCTTCAAACAAGCTAGGAAGCAGTGACTTTTGAATTTCAGTTTCAATATTTTGTGGATTGATAGAGTGCTCAGCTACAGAGCGGTTGACGACATCATCAATTTCCATTGCAAGGTCAATGAAATCCTTTTTCTTTTTAGGAGAAAGTACAGCATAAGCGTCCTCGCCAATGGTCAGCCTGACTGCACCATAATATGCTTTTGCATGAGGTTTCCCCTCTAATATCGCTGGTACACCATCGACTTTTTTTGTTTCAAGGTCATTATGAAATTTTTTGAATAAGGCGTATTGCTTTAAGGGGTAATCAAATAGACTTTCTACCTCTTCAATCGCCTGCTTCAATAGTTTGGAGAAATATTCTTTGGCATACGGATCATCATCCATTTGCTCTTCAATTTTTTTCTTGGCTCTGGTGCGAATGAGATCAGTTTCATTTCGGGTCTTTTCATCAGACCATGTTTCAGGCTCAGATTTTCCCAGTTCATTCACCAAGTAAGCGCCCTCAGGTTCTTTGATGCCTTCACCAATGACATGTTTATCAATAAGTTTTCCGATTTGTTGCTCGTAGGCACTGTAATCAACGGTTTCCTGTGCATCTTGCTTACAAATCTTGCGCAGGTTTATAAAGAAACGCAGGTCATCTTTGTAGCATTGAATATCATCTTCTTTAAAAGAGGAATCTTCAAAAAAGCTATTGGAAGAAAGTGCAATTTTTAAACACATGCCAAACTCAGTTAGGGCTTCATAAAAGTCTTCTCTATGTTTTTGATTGCTATCGTACTCTTGACCTTGGGCATCGTTCTGAAGTTTAGGAATGAGCAGCTGGCGATATTGTTCCAAGTCAGCTCGGTTCTTAATACGCTTAAATAGCGACCATAATTTATCATGCAGGTTTGGAAGACGTTTGTATTCGGTATTTATTTGGGAGTACATACCGTCAATGTCATCAATGTCGAATCCACCTTGCGTTTTTTCTTCCAAGTCTTGGTAGTCTTTAATGGCTGTATCAAGGGCTTTGAGTATGCCGCGATAATCAATCAATAAGCCATATTTCTTCGCATCATGTAAACGATTCACTCGGGCAATAGCTTGAATTAAATTATGAGCTTCTAACTTTTTATCGATATATAACACGCCATTTCTAGGCTCATCAAAGCCTGTGAGAAGCTTGCTAACAACAATAAGAATCTCAGGATCACCATCACCTGCAAATGCTGAAATCACAGATTGGGTGTATTCTTCCTCAGCTTGCGAACCAACATTGTCTTTCCACCATTGCTGTACTTCAGGCAATGAAGGCTCATCCACATCACTATGCCCTTCACGCGTATCAGGTGCAGACATGATGATGGCACTGGTTACTAAGCCAGTTTCATCAAGTGCTTTTTTGTAGCGAATCGCTGAGGGCCTACTATCGGTAGCCAACTGCGCTTTGAGCCCAGTGGATTTGATGTGAGTAGAATAGTGAGTCGCAATATCCCAAGCAACCAGTTCAATGCGGTTTTGCGAGCTATAGACAGCGCCTCTGCTTGTGAACTTCTTCTTCAAATCAATACGTTGTTTTTCAGACAACTGATTCGTAATTTTATCAAACCAGTTATCAATCGCTTTTTGATTTACATTCAATTCGGGCATGCGCTCTTCATATAAAAGTGGTGTGACAGCACCATCTGCAACCGCTCGTTTCATGGTATAAGCATGAATAATGGAACCAAATTTATTTTCTGTTTTATCATCCTTTAAAAGCGGGGTGCCAGTAAATGCGATATAAGCAGCATTGGGTAAAGCCTTACGCATCCGTTCATGGCTTTCACCGCCTTGGCTTCGATGCCCTTCATCAATCAACACAATTAAATCAGCGCTATCATTTCTACATGCAGGCTGTTTGGCGGCAGTGGTAAACTTATTGATGATAGAAAAAATAATCCGTTCAGTGCCTTGTCCAATACGTTTCGCCAAATCTTTACCTGAACTCACCTTAGAATGCTCACCAGCACGTTTTGTGGCGATATGGCTACCAAAGGCACCAGACATAAGAAAAGTCGTGTTTAGTTGCTTCTCAAGGTCAATACGGTCGGTAACAATGATAAACCTAGC
>JAUZQS010000081.1 GCA_030950875.1 Mariprofundaceae bacterium
TTGGCCGAAGCGGCTGATTCAAATATAGGTACGATGGCTGGCATTGTGATGCAGTTGAATCATTATCCTTCTGCCGGTGAACAGAAACAGCTAGCTGCGATTGCTGGCAATGCAACATCGACAGCCGGAGAAAAAGTTCTGGCCAATGCCTTGATGCGAATGCGCCATCATGTATCTGCAGACGATGCCGCCTTGCTGCGCCGATTGGACAACAATGCCACCGCCAGTAGTCAGGAAAAAGAGCTTGCTGAGATAGTGCTCGGCATTATGCATCATGCCTCCAGCGCCGATAAAAAACGGCTGAAAACGCTACTCGATTAGCTATCGCTCCAACCTATTTATTAACGGCATCATGTCTGATTTGAATGAAAAACGTATTTACACTGCTGAAGATGGCGTTACCCGCTGTTGGTGGGTGGATGGGCATGAAGATTATCGCAACTACCATGATAAAGAATGGGGGCGACCTACTGCCAATGATTTTCAGCTGTTTGAAAAGATTTGTCTGGAGGGATTTCAGTCAGGGCTTTCATGGCTGACTATTCTTCGTAAACGAGAAAATTTCCGAGAAGCTTTCATGGATTTCGATTTCAATAAGGTTGCCCTTTTTGATGATGTGGATGTGGCTCGATTGCTAAAAAACGAAGGGATTGTTCGTCATCGCGGAAAAATTGAAGCAACGATTAACAATGCAGCGCGCGCCATTGAGATGGTTGATGAATTTGGCAGTGTTGCAGCTTATATATGGGGCGGGGAGCCAACTTCTGTTGAACCACACCATGGGAAAGGTGAATACACCCATCCGATTCCAAGCATCACCGAAACCTCACAAGCATTAAGCAAAGATTTAAAGAAGCGGGGCTGGAAATTCTTTGGCCCGACCACGGCTTATGCATTTATGCAGGCTATGGGACTGGTGAATGATCATATGCAAGGCTGTGTCATCAGAAAGGAAGTTGAAGCCTTAAGACAGAAATTCACCCCTCCACGTCAGGAAACTTTGACATGCTCATAAGGCCGTTCTTTCAAGATCGCCTTAACCTTTTGAATGGTCATCCCACCAACCTTTTCATTAAATAAATGCAATTGCTTTGTTTAGTGCATCACAAGCACACATAAAAAAAGGGAGCCAAAGCTCCCCTTTCTCAAACTCGCGATTTAAAATGCAAATGTATTAAACAATCATGCCTGCGCCAACAGTGTTATTTGTAAAGCTATCAATGACGATAAAGCTACCCGTCGTACGATTATCAGCATATTTATCATAGTTCAGAGGCTGCTGTAATTTGAACGTAACCCGGCCGATTTCATTCATCGCCAATTCATCCGCCTCATCCTGAGCTAACGTATGAATATCGGTTTTGAAATTAACCTCGGACACCATTGCCTTGACTTCACTCGCTGCATGTTTAATCAAGTATTTCTTGCGTGTTTCCAAGGGCTCATCACCAATCCAACATACGTTTGCGGTCAAGAACTTACTATCGGAATCCTCTTGACCAACATGCATCAACATATCACCACGGGAAATATCAATTTCATCATTCAGGATAATTGTAATACTCTGCGGCGCAAATGCTTCTTGTAAATTGCCGTCAAAGGTCACAATTTCTTTCACCGTCGATATTTTGCCTGATGGTTTAACTACAAGCTCATCACCCACTTTTACTGTTCCAGATGCAATCGTACCCATAAAGCCACGGTAATCTGGTAAATCAGCCGTTTGTGGACGGTTCAATAATTGCACAGGCATACGAAATGGTTTTTCATCCAAATCATCCAATACAGACATCGATTCAAGCGTTTCCAACAAAGTATCACCCTTATACCAGTCCATATTATCGCCACGCACCGAGACCATATCACCTGTCAAAGCAGACATAGGGATACAAATTAAATCTCTTACACCCTGCTTGGCACAATATTCTTTCATCTCTTCACGAATCTTTTCATAGGTTGCCTGATCATGATCGACCAAGTCCATTTTATTCACAGCAACAATCAAATGCGGAATGCCCAACAACCCCAAAATATGGGTATGACGTTTGGTTTGTGCCAATACACCATGCCGTGCATCAATCAAAATAATTGCTGCATTGGCCGTGGAAGAACCCGTCACCATATTGCGCGTGTATTGTTCATGACCAGGGCAATCCGCCATGATAAACTTGCGTTTTGGTGTGGCAAAATAACGGTATGCAACATCAATCGTGATGCCTTGCTCACGCTCGGCAGAAAGGCCATCGGTTAACATTGCCAAATCAATTTCAGCCGCCGAAGATACTTTTACAGTACCCTTCTTTTTGCGTACAGCCATCAATTGATCTTCAAATGCACCTTTGGTATCCACGAGAAGGCGGCCAATTAAGGTGGACTTACCATCATCAACACTGCCTACGGTCACCAAACGCAATAATTCGATTTCTTTTGTTAGTTCAAAGTTAAATTTCGTCATGATAAGTCCTAGAAATACCCTTCTTTCTTTTTATCTTCCATACTGTTTGAGCCGTGATCAATAATGCGCGTTTCACGCTCTGATCTACGTGCCGCAGCAGCTTCAATCACAATCTCGTCCATATTGGTGGCATCCGAGCGAACAGCACCCGTACAAGGGCTACAACCCAATGTACGGAAACGCGACATAATCATCTTCGGCACTTCACCCTCAAGCAGCTGATCCTTATTTTCTTCATAATATGGAATCAACATATTACCACGTTCAATCATTGGGCGCTCTTTCGCGAAGTACAATGGAACAATTTCAATTTTTTCTTCACGGATGTATGACCAAATATCCATTTCCGTCCAGTTGGAAATCGGAAATACACGCACCGACTCACCATCATGGATGCGGCCATTGTAAATATTCCAAAGTTCAGGGCGTTGATTCTTCGGATCCCACTGACCGAACTCATCACGCATTGAGAATACACGCTCTTTTGCACGAGAGTGTTCTTCATCACGGCGCGCACCACCAAAAGCAGCGTCATAACCACCCTCTTCCAGCGCATCAAGCAAACCTGTTGTTTTCAATGCCTGACAACAACGGGCAACACCAAACTCTTTCGGATTCATGCCTTTGTTAATGGCATCCTCATTTTTGCGTACAATCAAATCAGCGCCAATCTCTTCACAGAACGCATCACGAAAATCGTACATTTCTTTAAATTTATAGCCTGTATCCACATGCAAAAGTGAAAATGGAAAAGGTGCAGGATAAAATGCTTTGCGTGCAAGGTGAACAAGCACACTCGAATCTTTACCTACGGAATACAGCATCACTGGATTTCGAAATTCCGCCACCACTTCACGAATAATATGAATGGATTCGGCTTCGAGAGCTTTGAGTTGCGTTAATTTATGTTCTGACATTTTTATAACTCCTAAATTCCATCGCCTGATTCACCTTCATTTTTTGGGGCTTTAAGTGAACTAACATGCAGGCCGCATTCTGCTAATGTCTCTTGATTTTCCCACCACCAACGACCAGAACGAGGATCTTCCCCCATACTGATTGCCCGCGTACATGGCTC
>JAUZQS010000082.1 GCA_030950875.1 Mariprofundaceae bacterium
GGCTAAAATAAGTGCTTCAATGTTTTTTGTAAGCATTAGCTCTGCACCTCACCATGTTGGTTTGGAACACTTAAAATCAGTGTGATGGATGCATTATTCTGCGTTTGAATGACTTGGATAATATGTTGTCGCCATAATTCAAGAATAGCTAGAAAGGTTGTGACCAAAGCTTCGCGATTTTGATGTCCATGCAATAATTCATGAAATTGTTTACTGCCCTGTTGTAAGGCTTCAGTCACAAACTGGATTTGTTCACGTACAGTCATTGTTTCTAGTACCACGCGGTGAAAAACTTCACTTTTCATGCGTTTTAGTACTTGCCCGAAAGCCGCGAGTAAGGCTTCCAAATCAGCTTCAGGTAGTGGTCGTTCAACATCTTCTGATTCAGGGAATATAGAGCGTTTGAAAATATCGC
Source organism: Mariprofundaceae bacterium (assembly GCA_030950875.1). Taxonomy (GTDB): domain Bacteria; phylum Pseudomonadota; class Zetaproteobacteria; order Mariprofundales; family Mariprofundaceae. The sequence goes on from JAUZQS010000082.1 coordinate 416, forward strand.
GTTGCATACGAGGAAACTCATCCAGCTCTTCAGCCAGCATCCTGTAGTGTTCATAGGCAATAAGTTGTGCAACCAGTGCATCTCGCGGATCGATTTCGTTGCCTTCTTCATCGATCTCTTGACGTGGTAACAACATACGGCTTTTGAGTTGTATTAAGGTACTCGCCATGACCAAATATTCACCTGCAACATCGACATCCAATTGTTCATTTGAATCAATAATACTTAAATATTGTGATGTAATGGTGGCCATGGGAATATCGAGGATATCCATTTTTTGTTTGCGAATCAGATGCAGTAAAATATCCAACGGACCTTCAAAGGTATCCAGTTGTACAGGTGGCAAAAGCGGTAGTGCAGTTTCCATCCCAGCAAACATCTGTTGCTCTAGAGTATTATCTACCGCGTTCTCCATACTTAGACGCGGTAACCCATTTTAAGTGATTTGCGCACTTTTTCCATGGTGCGCGAGGCTTCGCGACGGGCTTGTTCGTTGCCAGCCTTCACAATATCACGCACATCATCAGGGTGCGCGGCAATATCAATACGGCGGTCACGAATAGGCTGTAATTCTTCTTCAAGATGTTTGAGCAAACAGCCTTTGCAATCCACACAACCAATACCTGCAGTCGTGCAACCTTCTTGCACCCATGCGCGTTCCTCGTCTGTGGAATATACTTTGTGAAAATCCCAAACAGGGCACTTTTCAGGTGTGCCAGCATCGGTTCTTAATACACGCGCAGGATCGGTCTGCATTTGTTTGACTTTCTTTTCAGTAACTTTCCACGTTTCAGAGAGTTCAATGGTGTTGCCATATGATTTGCTCATTTTGCGCCCATCCAAACCTGGCAATTTAGAGGCAGGCATAAGCAATGATTTGGGCTCTGGAAATAGAGGTGGGATACCTTTGCGATATAAATGATTAAAGCGACGTGCCACTTCACGGGTTAATTCAATATGCGGCACTTGATCTTCGCCAACAGGCACAGCATCAGCGCGGTATATTAAAATATCGGCAGATTGTAATAAAGGATAACCAAGGAAACCGTATGTGCCCAAATCTTTTTCGCGTAGTTGCTCGATTTGATCTTTATAAGTTGGTACACGTTCCAACCATGAAAGTGGGGTCATAAAGGAGAATAATAGGTGTAATTCGGCATGTTCGGGGATTTCAGACTGAATAAACATGACACTTTTTTCAGGGTCAATGCCTACAGCAAGCCAGTCAATCAACATATCCCAGATAGTATCCTTTACAATTTCAGGGTTGGCATAATCGGTAGTTAAAGCATGCCAATCAGCAGCAAAGAAGAAACATTGTTCTTCTTCTTGTAGTGTTAGCCAGTTTTCAAGCACGCCTTTATAGTGTCCAAGATGTAGGCGACCCGTAGGACGCATGCCAGATAAAATACGCATAGGTTTGGAATGGTCAGTATTTTTTATTTCAGTATTCACAACTTCCCCTCAATCATATAAAGAGCTGCATCATGGCAGCACAAACAGCCCTTGAAAAGAAGCGATTGACGAACGTGTAACTGCCCTTACAATGCGCGCCATTGCACAAGGCGCTTTAGCTCAGCTGGTTAGAGCACCGGAATCATAATCCGGGTGTCCGGGGTTCGAGTCCCTGAAGCGCCACCATTTTTAATAGTCCCTTTATTTAATAATGGGTTATGGCAGTAAAACATAAGCGCCACCTCTTTTGTACAATTTTGTTATACAAAAGGGGTGGCGTTTTGCTTTATAAAGCCAGTAAGAAATCATCATACTTATATCGTAATACTACATCGTCATCATATTACTTTCGCCGTAGTGTTCCATCATCGTTGCGTTCGTCTATTGGTAGAAATGAAATAAGTTGTTCGTTGCGCACCGACAATAAAAACAAAGCAATATTGATACATGACATGTTAACGCTTAATGTTAATCAAATTTTTATTAATGGTGGCAATATAAGCATGGATGACTTGAAGAAAAGTATCAGGGTTTTTGAAGCTAATTCAATTACAAGAAACCCTGATGGTAGCTTTGAAATACAAGGTTTTAAAAGCGACCCAAATAACGTTGATGCTGAATTAAAAATGTTAACCGCACTAGGTTTTAATCAACCCATTCAAAGCAAACCTAAACCCAAAGGCATTAAGTTTAGTGAACTTGCCGAAAAACATTTAAAACATGCGCAACCAAACCCTAAGCTATTACAACAAGATGAAGCAATTTATCAAATCTTTATTGAATTGTTTGATGATCCTTATCTGAGTGATATTGACCACATGACGCTTACTAATTTTGTTGAAATTATACAAAATAATATTCCTTCCAATGCTAAAAAGACTTATCCAACCTTAACAGCTAAACAAATTTCAAAGCTTAATCATTCCAATAAGCCTATGATGTCATCGCACAGTGTAAATAAGTATCTTGGGCGGATTGGTGTAGTTTTTAAATATGGCGTAAATCATGGGCTTATTGATGCGAATTATGCTGAAGGTAAACGTATTAAAAACTTTGAAAGCGCAAGGGATAAAAAGCGCCCATTCACAAACAAAGAGCTAAATAACCTGTTTGGTAAAAACAATAATAATTTAAGTAAAAAACCTGATTTATATTGGTTATTATACATAGGTTCTTATAGTGGTATGCGATTAAGTGAAATATGCCAATTACAACCACAAGACATTAGACAGGTTGATGGCACTTGGGTGTTTGATATAAACAATAATCATAAATTAAAAAGCTGTAAAACAAGTGGCTCTAAACGCTTTGTTCCTATTCACGCTAAATTACTTGGATTGGATTTTATTAATTTTGTTGATGGTAGAAAAAATAATGAGTTCTTGTTTGGATGGGGTTATCACGATAAAAACGGATGGGCGCATTATAGCGGCAAAAGTGCCAATAATTTTATTAAAAAAACATGTGGTATTAGCGAGCAATCATTTCATTGCTTTAGGCATACTGTAGCCGATTGTTTAATGAAAAATAGAACAGTTAGCAAAGAGGTTCAAGAAGAAATTCTTGGTCATGCACACGAAGGACAATCGTATGGTAGGTACGGAAAAGGATTTAGTGTAGAAGAATTGTACGATGCAATAGATAAACTTGATTATTAAGATGTGGGGTCACTTTTCATTCAATGTAAAAAAGGCTTCAAGGCTTGATTAGTGTTTTTTGAAAGAGGTGTACAGCTTCAATCCCTTTGTTTACAACGGTTTTTGACCTAAAATAAAAAAAGGGGTGTACATTTTTGCGAAAGCAAACAGTAGGGTGTGGTAAAAATACTCCCTCGCTTCACTTGGTCAATTTTCATCGCTCATCATATTGAAAAAAGCATCGTGAAAAAGAAACCGCTAAGGTGTTTCTTTTGGCGCAAGCGCCTTCGTAATTCGCCACCCGAGCGGCGAATGCAAGGATTTTGTTATAAAAGGGCGATTTTCCTAATAAATGAATAACTGACACTTCAAAGTGTACCTTAGCCCTTGCCTGAGCATTTTATTTTAACCTATTAAGGATTTTAATAGAAATTCGTGGCAAGAATGCGAAACCTATTGTGAGCCTATGGGCATGTGCTCGGGCGCATGCTTATCACGGTG
>JAUZQS010000083.1 GCA_030950875.1 Mariprofundaceae bacterium
GCCAAATCAATCATATCTGGGCTAGTGCCAATAATCGGCACACCTGCTGCTTGCAACGATTCAGCGAGTTTTAAAGGTGTTTGACCACCAAACTGCACAATGACACCTGTTGGCTGCTCAACTTCAACAATGGCCATCACATCTTCAAATGTTAACGGCTCAAAATACAAGCGGTCGGACGTGTCATAATCAGTGGAAACTGTTTCAGGGTTACAATTGACCATGATGGTTTCAAAACCATCTTCAGATAAAGCAAACGCAGCATGCACACAACAATAGTCAAACTCAATGCCTTGACCAATGCGATTCGGGCCACCACCGAGCACCATGATTTTCTTTTTATTTGTTGGGGCAGCTTCACATTCTTCTTCAAAGGTTGAATAAAGATAAGGTGTTTTGGCTTCAAATTCTGCGGCACAGGTATCCACACGTTTGAATACTGGCTTAATGCCTAAAGCCGAGCGCGTGTTGCGCACTTTATGTTCATCCGTATCTAAAAGCATCGCCAAGCGTTGGTCAGACAAACCTTCACGTTTGGCTTGCTTCCAATCAGCCGCAGTTAAGTCAGAAAGCGTCTTGCCTGCCAATGATTGCTCTAGTTCAATTACAACAGCCAATTCACGCACAAACCACGGATCGACTTTGCTGACATCAAATACTTTTTCTTCTGACCAACCCGCTCTTAATGCCTCGCCCATCCACCACAAGCGATCAGCACCAGGCACCGCTAATTTTTCTTGCAAGAAAATGGTTTCATCAGCATCAGCTGGAACAGACTTGTCAAAACCACATGAATCCACTTCCAAACCACGCATGGCTTTACCAAGGGATTCAGTAAACGTACGACCAATTGCCATGACTTCACCCACAGACTTCATCTGCGTGGTCAAGCGAACATCCGCACCCGGAAATTTTTCAAAAGCAAAACGAGGAAGCTTTGTAACCACATAATCAATACTTGGTTCAAACGCAGCAAAGGTTTCACCCGTAATATCATTTTTAATTTCATCAAGCGTATAACCCACTGCCAATTTCGCTGCAATTTTTGCAATCGGGAAACCTGTCGCTTTCGATGCCAAGGCGGAAGAACGTGATACACGTGGGTTCATTTCAATGACAATCAAACGTCCATCTTCTGGGTTCACTGCAAATTGTACGTTAGAGCCACCTGTTTCAACGCCAATTTCACGGAGGATTGCAATCGATGCATCACGCATACGTTGGTATTCTTTATCAGTTAAAGTCTGAGCCGGTGCCACAGTAATCGAATCACCTGTATGCACACCCATAGCATCAAAGTTTTCAATGGAGCAAATAATCACACAGTTATCGGCATGATCACGCATCACTTCCATTTCGTATTCTTTCCAACCAATGATGGATTCTTCAACCAAGATTTCATCGGTCGGTGAAGCATCTAGGCCAGAGCCTGCAATTTGCTCAAATTCTTCAGGATTGTAGGCAATACCACCACCTGAACCACCCAAAGTGAATGAAGGACGAATAATAATTGGGTAGCCAATCTCATTGGCCAGATCGCGTGCCTCTTGCATATCATGCGCAAAACCACCACGAGCCATTTCCAAGCCAATATGATCCATGCAATTTTTGAATAATAATCGATCTTCAGCTTTATCAATCGCTTCAGGCTGCGCACCAATCAACTTTACATTAAACTTATCAAGAATACCGTGCTTATTCAATGAAAGCGCACAGTTGAGCGCAGTTTGACCACCCATAGTTGGTAAAATTGCATCGGGTCGTTCTTTTTCAATGATTTTCGCTACCACTTCCCAAGTTACAGGCTCGATATAGGTTGCATCCGCAAATTCGGGGTCAGTCATAATGGTTGCTGGGTTTGAGTTTACAAGAATAACGCGAAAGCCTTCTTCTTTCAGCGCTTTACAAGCCTGAACTCCAGAATAGTCAAACTCACAAGCCTGACCAATAACAATTGGTCCTGCTCCCAAAATCATAATAGATTGAATATCAGTACAACGTGGCATGGAGGCAGCAACTCCTGAAACTGGATTTTCTGTATTTATCATGCGTAAACAAGCTTTTAGCTATAACACAGAAAACGGGCAAGTCAGAATAATCTGATTCTCACCCGTCTAATCGCGAAGCATAACCCGAAGCTGCCTAGCATAAAAGCACTCATATGAATCCAGCTTAAAAACTACTTCTAAAGAGCCACTTGCAAAAGTCGTGAACGGGAATCTGCTTCCCCACTCTGGCGCATTTGCAGGCTGAATTTTCGCTGTATGGAACCACCATACCCCTCAATTCAGCCTACAAATTCACTCAAAGTGGGATTGCATCTTATCCACCCAGACTTTTGCAAGTAGCTCTAAAGCATTCTATTTTTAAAAAGAAGAACCCAATGGCAAGCCCAATGCTGATGCAACAGCCGTATGCATAATTTTACCATCTAATACATTAAGACCACGCCTTAATATCATGTTTTCTTTCATTGTTTTATCAAACCCATTACACGCCAATGCACTTATATATTCCAAGCTTGCATTTTCTAATGCCATACTACTCGTACGTGGCACGCTGGCTGGAAAATTAGGCAAACAGCAATGCCATACGCCATTACGCAGGTAAACAGGATTATCATAACTCGTTACTTTACTGGTTTCAGATATTCCACCTTGGTCAATGGCAACATCCATAAACACACTACCTTTCTCCATTAATGCAATGTGATTAGCCGTTAATAGTTGCGGTGCATGCTCACCTGCAATCAAAGCCGCTCCAATCAGCACATCACTATGTGGCAAATCATCCAACAACACTTTTTCATCAAGCAATGACGTTGAAATTTTCTTTCCAGACCAACGTTTCTTACATGCATCCAAGTGCTCTTTTCGACAGTCAAACAGACTGACCGATGCCCCCAATGCTATCGCAACATCTGCAGCCTGTATTCCGACATTTCCAGCCCCCAAAATAGTAACATGCCCAGCATCCACCCCCGAAATACCACCCAACAGTAAGCCTTTTTGATCTGTTTTATTACATGATGGGATAGAGTTACCGCGTAAATATTCAGCCGCCATCAACATCGATACACGCCCCGCAATTTGGCTCATCGGGGCAAGCAAGGGCAAGTTTCCATCTTGCAATGCAATGGTTTCATAGGCAATCGCCCGCACCCTTTCTTTCAATAGCACAGCCGCCAATTCTGGCATAGCTGCTAAATGCAAAAAAGTAAAAATTCCCAAGTTTGGGCGAAAGAAGTCGTACTCTTCGGGCAAAGGCTCTTTAACCTTAATCACCCACTCCGCAGACCAAGCATCTGGCTGACAAACTATTTCGGCACCAACATGCTGATATAACGCATCGGAGAAGCCGCTAGCAATACCCGCAGACGCCTCTACTAGCACAGCATGGCCTTGCTCAACCAATAACGCTACCCCCTTCGGGGTTAAAGCTACGCGGTTTTCACCATTTTTTATTTCTTTAGGAATACCTAATCTCATTGATCCCTCCCAAATAAAGTTAACCTTGCAACGTAATCACCAGTGGTTCATCACCATCCAAACGTGCCAAACTCAACCACCCGCCCCACACACAGCCAGAATCCAAACCCAGTACATGCGGTTGATCCAAAACCAAGCCTTTGGCAGCCCAATGCCCATATACAACACGGTAATTCTTACGCCATGCTAAATTTTGGTGTGCAAACCAAGGTTTATCAGATTCTTTTTCTACTTCACCTGTACGCACTTGCCAATTAAATACACCATCTGAGGAACAATAACGTGTACGCGTTAATACCGCTGTTGTAAAAATTAATTCATGTAAATCTGAACCTTTTGGTTCGCATTCAGGAAATTCAGCATGATGCAAATGCATACAAAATGCCTGCCAGTCATCACCGCGCAATACAGCTTCAACGGCGCGCGCACGTTCTTTTGTCTTTTTCATCGTCCATTGAGGATGCAAGCCTGCATGCAACATACACCAACCTAACTTCTTATCAGTATGGATGAGTGGCCTATGCCTTAACCAATCCAATAGTTCATCCACATCATTGGCTGCCAATAGCTCATCAAAGGTATCACGTTTATAATGACGTCCACCACATGAGCGCTCCAATAAATGCAAATCGTGATTGCCCAAGACACATATACAACTATCACCTAATCCCTTCAGGAAACGCAATGTTTCAAGCGAATCGGGGCCTCGATTTACCAAATCTCCAGCACACCACAATACCTCTTTTTCAGGATTAAAATTAACCTTATCCAATAAGCGCCGCAACGCCTTATAGCAGCCTTGAATATCCCCTACTGCATAGACCGCCATAATTATAATACCGCTTCAATTAACTGTGTTAACTCAGTTTCTGTTAATTTAATAGGGTTGGTCGCCATGCTTCCACCACTTATATTGGCAATAAGTCTTGGAATATCCGATTTTTCAACACCATAACGCGATAATTTTGGCATTTTAAGCATTTCTGACCAATTTTTAAGTAAATTTAATAATTCGCTATGTGCAGATGCATCATCCATAGAGTCATCCGACAACATCATACGTCCAACATCGGCATACTTTTTCAAAGCTATATTTTCAACATCGCGCATTAACATAGCTTGCATATTAATACGTGTCGCATCATAAAGCAGTGAGCCACAAATAACCCCATGTGCAATGGCAAAGAATGCGCCAAAAGGCGATGCCAAACCATGTACCGAACCAAGTCCTGCATTGGCAAGTGTTAACCCTGAAATAGATGAGGCATACAACATCCCCGAACGCGCCTCAAGATCGCTACCATTTTCAAATGCCTGCAACAATGAATCCCGAACATGCAACAACCCACTCCATGCCAAGCTATCCGTCATTGGGTTTGCCTTATTAGAAACATACGACTCTAAAAGCTGGGTAAATGCATCCATACCGCATGCCGCAGTTACCGAAGGCGTGCATGAAAGCGTTAATTCAGGGTCAAGAATGATGTGTTTGGGCACCAACGATTCATGTCGAAAGGATTTCTTAAACCCCTGCTCACCAATCATTGATAACACAGCATTTTTACTGGTTTCGCCACCTGTTCCTGCTGTCGTAGGTAAGGCAATAAAAGCTGTCGTGATAGATGTAAATACTTCGCCTTTACCAACACCTTCCAAATACGCCATCACCGAATCACCACTTGGCAACAATCCAGCCACCGCCTTGGCAGCATCCACACAACTGCCACCACCAAGGGCAACAACACAATCTGGCTGCCAAACATGATATTTGGATACAGCATGATCTACGATATGCGGAGATGGCTCGCCTGAAATAGTAATGCGTTGCACATCAAATGCTGCGCACAAGTCAGACCATACACCCTGACACAAAGAGGATTCATCAAAAGATCTACTACCTGTAAACAACAAAACTTTATGACCATACGCATGGATTAAATCAGCCAACAAAGCACGTTGACCAACACCAAAATGAATGTGTGGCGTTGCTGCAAAAGAAAAAGAAATTGTCATGCCAATATGATAGCGTTTGCGCCACCTAGATAAAATAAAAAGGATGCTTCCACCATGAAAAATTATATCTCCGCCAGTATTATTTTTTATTTTAAAGGTGAAAAATTTTCATTCTCTGCGGATGTAGATGTGGATTCATGGTTACTCGTTCATCAAGGGGATATGGAAGTATTATACGATACAATTGCTACACAAAACGGCTTAGATCGCTATCGACATGAGTATGATGTTATGATCTTAGAACCTGTTCAATTCGCCCAAGCTACGGGCTTGGCTGCGCAATACATCTGCAACGGCGAATTTGATATAGATGGATTTCTCGCGGCCAGAAATAAACAAACCGTGATGGCACTTCTACAACCGATTGCCAAAAAACATTTAGATATTGAATCACTTGAAAGCAATCCTAAATTACAAGCAGCGTTATTTGATGCCTATTATGCCAACAAGAAAGGTCACAACAGTATTTATGAATAATCTGGGTAAATAAACTATCAAATCATAAAGACTGGATAGAGGAAATTGCTTCATCCGTTAATTGCTTAATTTTGTGACTCATAGCACGGCGCATACGGTCTACATTTTTTTTAGGCATGCCTGATGCTTCCAATTCATCAAAATCTTTCATGCTGGTCATAGATCCACGCAGCTTTTTTAAAATCAATTGAATTTTAGCCATTGAACTTTCTGCAGCAACAGCTTGAGGGTATTCCACTTGCATTGAAACAGGCGATACAACAGGCGCTGACACCAATATTAACAAAGCAAAACTCAACACCGCACCTTTTACATATAAGTGTATTTTCATCCCCATCTCCTTCAAGCACCTTTCGCATAAATTATCACCCCCAAACTAAAATGCAAGTATTCACAACAATAATTCCTTATAAATATAAAGGCTAAACTAACGCATCTAAACGCTAACCAACGCTATCTCATCTTTGTTTTCAAGTTCACTTAGCTAGCCTTAATCACATGATTTTCCAAGGCTTGAACTCATCATCATGACTGACCATCATATCGCCATGATAGATTCAGCCTCAATACAAACCTTATGCTGCCAACGCGCGTCACTTGCAGTCTTAAAAGCATCCGGGAAAAATATCCGTGCCTATTTGCAAGGTCAAATCACCCAAGATATAAACCTACTCACCCCCACCCATTCAATTTATACAGCTGTACTTACCCCACAGGGCAAAACCATTGCAGATATGCATATCATTGATAAAGGTCATGAGCTCATCATGATAACCGCAGTCTCGCATGCGACTGCACTGGTTGAACGTTTGCGTCGTTTTGCATTGGGTCATGACATTCGTTTGGGGAACGTTGAAAGCTTGGGTGTTTTATCCATTCAAGGCAATCATTCCGAACACATCACACAACAAATTACCCAACCCATTGAAGCAATGATTCCTATGCATGAAGCTGCCAATCAGGGCTTTTGGTTGGTCATGACACATGATGATATGCAACATGCCTTATATAACATTCCAAACACATGCGATGAAAAGGAAATGGAAAAGGCTACTATTATTTATGGCACACCACGCTTCGGACGCGATTGGGATATATCAACTCACCCACTTAATGCCAATTTAATCGAAATGGACGGTGTCAACTTCGATAAGGGTTGTTATGTCGGTCAAGAAGTTACCAGCCGTATGCACTGGCGCGGTGGTATTAAAAAGA
>JAUZQS010000084.1 GCA_030950875.1 Mariprofundaceae bacterium
AATACGTTTTCCGCCCGACGAGAGTTGTATTTTCAATCGTACAGAACCCATACCAATCAAATACAAATAATCACTTTCGACACCGTACTCATAAATATGTTCGTCAGCAGCAAAGTTTTTCAACGTCAATGAATCCATAAACGATTCAAGCTCATCACCTGACAAGTCCGCCAATAATGGTGTCCGTTCAACATTTAACTTGGCTTGTTTACCTAAATCTACATCACCGGCCTGTACATGATCTTGCGGTGTAATCGTGGAAACTGCCCAGCTATCACCACGCTCTGAAGAAAGCTCCCGCAAGCGCTCCTGAACCTCAGTTTGTTCGGGATTAATGCGCAAAATAATCTTATTAATTGCAATCGCCTGAACTACAAAACCCTGCTCGGCATAAGACTTTGCAATCATGATATAATCATTGACTGCGCCTTCAGAATTACCTGTTTTTTCACGCAGTTCCGCCAATTTAACATACGTTCGCAAATCACGCGGCTCGGCCTTGTGTAAACCTTCGAAAAATTCCAATGCCTTAGGGTATTTGCCATCCAACAATGCCTTTTTTGCTTTATTGCGCAATTTTTCTATGGACATCTACTCATACCTCAGTGCTTCAGCTGGCGGCACATTGGCAGCGCGCCAAGCTGGATAAAATGTTGCCAAAACACCCATCAACAAACTAATCGACACAATCCACATCACTGACACAGGATCAATTTCAGAGGGCACATGCTCAATAAAATAAACATCGCCAGAAAGAATTGTTATACCTGTCACCTGTTCAAACCAATTTAACAATGCATCTAACTTCCAAGCCAACAGTAAACCAAAGCTTGCACCTAGTAATGTTCCAAGTCCACATAACAACGTACCCATCATTAAAAATATTCGCATCACCGATGCATGGGTCGCACCAACCGTCTTTAAAATGGCAATTTCTTTGCGTCGCTCCATGACCACCATGACCAATGAGGAGACCATATTAAACAGGGCTACAATGACAATAAGTGATAAAATAATAGCCATCACCAGTCGCTCCATTCTTAAGGCTTGGAAAAATGATTTATGCCGGTGCATCCAATCTGTTACCCAAGCATCGGCTGGTAATTTCATTCGCACTATCGCAGCAATTGTGCTGGCTTGATTGCGATCATCCAAATGCAATTCAATACCGCTCACCCGATTACCCGTACGATTAAGGCGTTGAATGGCCAATAAAGGTGTTATAATGAGTCCAATATCGTACTCATAAAAACCCGAGTCAAAAATTCCCACCACACGAAAGGCTCGCATACGTGGAGCCATGCCGGCTGGAGAAATGCCACCTACTGGAGAAATTAACCGCACAGAATCATTGATATGAACATTTAGCTTTCGTGCTAAGTCTTTGCCTAATACAACTTCATAAGGTGACGCGCTTTTATCAGAAATAAAACGACCCGCTATCACATGACTAGCAATGTTATGCTCACGGCTAACATCAACACCTTTTAAAATAGCACCCGTGGAATGTCGTCCATGATTTGCTAAAACTTGCGTCGTCATATAGGGCGCAGCTTTAGCAACCCCATCAATACCCTCAACTATTTTTAACCAGCTTTGCCAATCAGCCAACGTATCATCTGGGCCTTGGATATCAATATGAGAAGAAAAACCTAATATTTTATTCTTTAATTCCGTATCAAAGCCATACATCACAGACATTACGACAATCAATGCAGCCACACCAATTGCCACACCCGCAGCTGAGCTCCAACCAATCAATGATATAAAGCGTTCATCTCGCCGAGATTTTAAATATCGACGCGCTAGCATCCATTCATAAGCTTTAATCATTTAAATTGAGAAGGTTTTCAGCGTAGGATTTGGAGGTTTTGGATAGTGGATATGAATTCATAACTTATTTAGAATATCCTTAGCTTAAATAACGTAAATACAAATAAATATGTGCAATTGCAATTGTTAATAACATGAGTAAAAATGCATGTTTCATAAAAGTTAAAAATGCAATGGGGTGCCCTGCACGCTGGGAAAATCCAGCCACAATCAAGTTTGCCGATGCACCAATCAACGAACCATTTCCACCCAAACATGCCCCCAATGCCAATGCCCACCACAAAGGTATGATGGCCTGTTCACCACCAAATGTAGGAGCCATACTTTGAATAAGAGGAATCATCGTTGCTACAAAGGGAATATTATCAATCAATGCAGAGGCAATAGCAGAGACCCATAAAACAGCGCCTACTGTTGCCGCAAAATCACCACCCGTTAATGCAAGTGTTTTTTCACCAAGCATGGCAATCACACCCGTATGCTCAACACCCGTCACGATAATAAACAGACCCACAAAGAAGAAAATGGTTGTCCACTCCACTTCTGCCAAAATGCTTTCATAAGCATCGTCTTTATCATGCAAAGGCTGACCCCAACTTTGCAATAGTAATAAAAGTGCAGCACCAAACATGGCAATGGTTGCTGGCTCCAAATGGAAGCTGTGTGAAACCGTAAAACCTACAATCACAGCAAATAACACAAATAGGCTTTTTTTAAGTAAGGGGACATCTTTAATCGCAGCATTTTCATCAAACTGCATAATTAGATGCTTTTTCTCATCTGTAGTTTTCAAGTCCCTGCCAAACATAAACCATATAACTCCAATAACCACAAGGAATATCACCGGAATAATGGGCGCCAAATTCACTAAAAAGTCAGTAAAACTTAAATGCGCTGCCGAGCCAATCATAATATTCGGCGGATCACCAATTAAGGTCGCTGTACCACCAATATTTGAAGCTAAAATCAATGCAAACAAATAAGGGTAAGGCCGAACACCCAAAGCGTCCGTAATCAATAACGTTACAGGTGCTATCAATAATACTGTTGTAACATTATCCAATAATGCTGAAAATACTGCCGTTACCAACGAAAGCATCACCAAAATACCCCAAGGCTCACCTTTTACAAGCTTGGCAGCCTTAATAGCAACATATTGAAACATGCCTGTTTTCTGACTAATCGCCACAATCACCATCATACCCGTTAATAAACCAATGGTATTAAAGTCAATCCCAGCTATCGCCTGCTGTTGATTCAAAACACCACACAGAATCATCAGACCTGCACCCAACAATGCCAATACAGCGCGGTTAAACTTTTCGGCCATAATCACGCCATAAATAAACAGCAAAATAGATACCGCAACCCAAACGGGATCCAGTCCAAACATCACTGAAGAAGCTGTTTCAGTATTATGCATCGTTTTC
>JAUZQS010000085.1 GCA_030950875.1 Mariprofundaceae bacterium
GGTATAACTCAGTATGACCTTTTTGACGGCCATAGCCGCGCACTTCTGTGATTGTTAGGCCAGTAATGCCAGCCTCAGAAAGTGCGTCTTTTACATCATCAAGCTTGAATGGTTTGATGATTGCAGTAATCATTTTCATAACTTCCTCCTTGTTATTATTAATTGGGATTTAGATATTAGCGCGTACAATAAAGAGGGAACGAGGCTTTAAAGCTCCGCTCCCGCTTATTATGGAGATATTAGTATGCGAAATTCAATGCAGCGACGACTTCGTTTTTCGCAGTCGTGCCGTAGATTGAACGGTTTCCAGCCGCACCTTTACTAATCACAGGAATAGTTGCTGTGAAAGATGGCGTCATTGTAACGTTAGCGAGTTCGATATCTTTACTCACGCCCAACGTTACCAAGTTAAATCCATTTTTGAATTGATCGGGTGTAGTACGCTTAATTTTATTTTTTTTCCAGTTAGCGTAAGAAATGCTTCCTGAAATATCAAAGTTCTGAATAGAGCCCGATAGACCGATGTCTACCCATGTGTCACCTCTAAGATATGCATTGTTAAAGCTGTCTTTGATGTTGTAATAGGCTGTTACAGATACTGGTCCATAGGAAAGGCCTGCATAAATTTCTGGGAAGTTAGAAGCAGAGTCATAAAGATATGTGTAGCCGATAGCTCCGACAGAGTAATCAAGCCCACTATCACCAAAGCTATTTGAATAATCTAACGTCCAGTCAAACTCGACAACATCACGGTTGTTAAATTGTGGTGCTGGAGATTGATAAGCGTTGGAAAACCATACTGATGCTGAAAGTCCACTAAGACTTACGCCTAAATCGCCTTGTAGGGCAGTTTTTCCAGTGGTTTGTGTTACGCCACGCCATACATATTGACTGGCAATGCTCATGTCACCAGAAACTTCTAAATCATCAGCTTGTGCAGGGATGGCAGCCAAGCCCAAAGCCATAAGTGTTGCGAGTGTGTAACGAATAGTCTTGTTCACAAGAATATCCTCCTTATTTGTAGTGTATCCATGTCAACCGGATACCACTCCATAGAACAACTTGTGTGCCATTGTTTGGCATGATGGGAAATTTATTTATAACTTATTGATATATAATATAAAAAATAGTATTCATGGTGATGTGGTTGGTTGTAAAAACACATTATTCTTGTCGATAGTGATTAAAAAATAATCTTTTAAAGATTAAATAATAGGCATTATTTGAAGGGACAATCGGTGGAGGGGAGATATTGCAGCGCGATACAAACAGCGTTGGCAACTAATAAAACGACTGGTAGGTCAGTACGAAAATACCGTTGAAACGCAAGTTGCATGGGCTTGATTTTCGCTAGGTATAAAAACTGCTTTAAAAGTTACACCAAAACCTGGTCAATTAAGGCTCTGGCAGAACTCATTTCTTCTAACTGCTGTTCACTGGGTAACAATTTAGATATTTTCGATAATACTTCATGCAATGCTGCATCTTTGTCAATCGTATTACCCGCTGTACTGTTAAGGGTTGAGGAAACTATAAGTAAAACCTCTTCCAAACTTTTTTCCATACGGATATTTTCCAAGGTCTCACGCAACAGGGCATGCTCTTCAATAACCCGTCGAATTGCCTCTATATACTCTTTATCAGCATCCGATTCGCATCGTGTCTCAAGAAATAATACTGATTCCACTAAACGTTTTGTAACCATCATAACCTCAATATATATAACAAATATGCCCATACTTTACAGCTGTAGCTTTAAATAAATGCAATGCAGGTCACAAAACACAAGACTGGAAGATTATCATGGGTAGTCTGATATGATGCTTAGAAACAGTAAGTTAACTAATTATTAAGCCTCTGTAGCATGGATTATTGGCCTTAAATACAGAAATGCGCCTGATTAGGGCAGTATTTGATCAGGAAATGAGGTAATTGGTATGATGCGAAGCTATTATTTCCTTAAAAATCATGATTTCAAGGTATAGAAAAGCCAGGGCAATCGCATTAAAAAATGGTTGTTTCATTATATTTGCAAGTATTTTTTACTACGTCTTGCCCGAATGCGTCTATCGGGCATCCATTGAACTGATAGATTCCCGATAAAAACCTCGGGAATGACAAGTACTTTTTAATACGCTTTAGGATCTGGTTAAAAACCTCTACATTTTAATGCGATTGCCCTGAATGATGGGTGCCTTGGTGTTGACTTAAGAATTAAATAATTTTTATCGGCAACCTTTCGGATTGCTGGTGGAAGCACCTTATAAGATATCCAGAATGAAGGGCTTGCGAAATGAATCACAATTTCGTTGATTTTCCAGCTTTATGGTCAGCAATGGCAGCACTCGCTAAACCATCAAGCTTTCCTGTAACGACATCTTGTTCAATTTGTTCATCCCAAGCATTGGAATCAAACACTTCATACCAAGCACGAAATTTTCTTAATTGATCTTGAGGTAAATTTATAATCTCATTTTCAATTTCTTCAATTGCTATTCCCATGCCTTTGCCCCCTCTTCTTACTTAGTCAATTTTATTAGCAGTTAAAAACATTGCTTTCTCAAGAACTGTAAAGAAACTTTGATACATTTTCGAACCTTCAGTTGCCTTTAAGTTACACTGAGCATTCGTTCTTACAAGCATCGCTGTTTTTAATTTTAATCTAACCGTCATTTTACTTTCTTGCATTCTTTATCCATGAAGTCCCAAGAACGCAAGACATCATTAAACCTTTCCATAAGTAAAAAGTCAGTTGAGACTCTTAACAGCAAATAATTAAGCCTTCTGTCTCCAAAGCTATAAATCAACCGATCACTTGGGTCAGCTTATTTAGTTTAGGCGGCAAACCTACTTGGTAAGTGCCATGAAAATCTGTGGCAGTTTTTCGGGTAATTTGTCGACATGATCAATCACCGTATATTGTTTACCAAAAATATCCTGCACATATTCATCGGCTTTGGGATCAAGGTTGATACAGTAGCTATAAATGTCTTCTTGCTGCACTTCTCTCACGGCTTTACGGGTATCTTGAATCAATAATTGTGCATCATCGACATCAATATCCGCAGGTTCACCATCGGTCAGTACAAGCATCAATTTTTTATCCGCTTTTTGGGCTTCTAAATAATGTGCTGCATGACGCATAGCTGCACCCATCCGTGTTGAATATTTGGCTTCCATCGCTGCCAATCGGCCTTTAACTTGATTATCCCAGCCTTCCCCAAAGCCTTTAATATGCGCATAACGAACATTATGACGCGTATCTGAGTTAAACCCAGCAATGGCAAATTTATCGCCCAATTTATCAATCGTCCAAGCAAGCAGGCTGACAGCTTCTTGCGAAAGCTCCAAAATCGTTTGGCTACTACCTGCGGCTTTTTCATTCAGTGATTGCGATAAATCCAAGACCAACATCACCGCAATATCACGACCATCATTTTTATGGCTCATATTAATGCGAGGATCAGGTTGTGAACCGGCTTTTAAATCAATCAGCGAGCGAATGGCTACATCCAAATCAAGTTCAGAACCTTCTTCTTGATAACGAATGCGTACTTTCTGCTGTGGCTTGAGCATCTCAAGGATAGCTTTAAGACGCTTGGCAAGGGCAGAATGTTTTTCAAGAATATTCTCAATCACCTGAACATTGCCACTGGGGTGAACCGCTTCATACACACTCACCCAATCTGGACGGTAGCTCTGACTGGCATAATCCCACTCATGA
>JAUZQS010000086.1 GCA_030950875.1 Mariprofundaceae bacterium
CTGGCACTGGCCTCTGAGCCTGGCGTTTTGACTTGTTGGTACATAAGATCCTGAAAATTTGCACGCCCACGCTTGAAACCCGCCGTGTTCACATTGGCTATATTATTGGCAATCACATCTACATTCGTAGTCTGTGCTGACATACCTGTTGCTGCGGTCCATAGTGCTCTCATCATAATAATTTTCTCCGATTCATTCGTTCAATCTTTTATTGGCTTTTAACCTGGCAAGCGTCCAATAGTCTGAGTAATCTGACCTTCTTGCTGGTTATATTGCTCTAAAATTTTCATCATCGATTGGTTACTGCGAGTGTTTTGCATCATTTCCACCATCAACAGTACTGAGTTAACATTTGAGCCTTCCAGCATGCCTTGATGCAAGGAAATCCCTTTTTCCGCTGGTTTTACATTGCTACTTGCTGTTTCCAATACAGTCCCTGAAAGCTTACTTACCAGCTTCATTGAGTTAATCTTATAGATGCCTAATTTCCCAACCTGCTTATTATCCACATTAATCACACCATCTTCACTGGCCGATACCACCCCTCGCGGAATTACAATAGGATTTCCACCTGTACCAAGAACCTTCAATCCACCCTCTGTTACCAAACTCCCATCTCCATCCAAATGAAAGTTCCCAGCACGGGTATAAAGTGGTTTTTCAACACCATCATGGCCTATGCCCATAACTTGAAAAAAACCCTTGCCACTCAAAGCAAAATCAAGATCGTTGCCTGTCTTTCGAATAATACCTTTATCATCACTGACAAACTGCCGATTCATGGTCATATAAGCCTCAGGCAACTTATTCGAGCTTTTTTCCCCACCATTCATCTTTGCCAACATGGTTGAGAATGCCGTGCGATCAAGTAAATACCCTGTGGTATTTGCGTTCGCTAAGTTATGCGCAATGGTGTTTAGCTTTTGAGCTGACATATCACTGGCTACACCCGAAACAAAAAAACCACTGTCCATAAACGCTCCTCTAAACTAATAATACTTTATCTAAAGCATAGATTATGCCAAATTTAATTTAAATGATAACATATTGATATATAAAGATTTATTTTAACAACTACGACAGAATGTCATTGAAAAAAGGAACTTGTTACCACATCTAAGGGGATATTTTTTCCGCCAGCTTGCGATCACTGGCATACAAAAAAGACAGTAACTCAGCCACCAATTGATATGCTTCTTCAGGAATATCTTGCCCCACAGGAACCTGTGCCAGCAATGTTGCTAAATTATCATCTTCATGAATATGCACATCATTCTCACGTGCCAACTCAAGTATTTTTTTTGCGACTTCGCCAAAGCCAGCCGCCAGCACCTTCGGCGCACCCTGACTATCTGGCGCATAACCCAATGCCACTGCGGCATATTGATTACGCACAAATAATCCCAGAATAATTGAATAAATAGCAAACCATAACGTTCACTATCGCCATATAAGCGTTATACTTAAATCAATCCAATTATTTATAAAGAATATAGGGTAAAAGAAGCCAGTCCAAGTTATGCTTTTACTTCTCTTAACATTTTAAAATCATCAGGCATGCCATAAAGCACATCACCATCTAATTGCCTCTGTAGAACTTGCTTTGAACGGGTGCGATGCCGTGCTTCTAACCAAGCTGAGAAACCATGTCGTAAATCATCGATATGCTCACCTGAATTTACATATAAACTCATCTTCCAAGGCGTATTCGCTTCACCATATAAGCTAAATGCTAGCGCTCCTATATGCTTCAAATCGACGCGTCCGTGCAAACGAAATTGATCGCCAGACACTTGTCTGTTCAACATACCATGCGTTCCACCATCTTGCTTATCCCGCAACATCAAATATTGCTCAGATAAACCCACCTCAGCTCGTATTGGCAAACCATCCATATCCATCTTCGGCCAAGCTTCAGGGCTTTGTTTGCTAGTATGTTTGGCATGCTTAGCATGCTCTTTCATAGCATGCGTTTTCTTATCCAGCATTTCACTTAACAGTATCGCAGCCTTCGTATCAGTTAACAACCGAAATTGCATAGGCAAATCGCGACTCATCAATTGCAACCAAATACTTCCCAACGGCGTATTGGGTGGTACTTGTGCCCGCATACGATAACCACCCAATGATAATATCACCGACCCCTCTGAGTCTGTAGCAGTTAATTTTGCAGTAATAATACTACCATTTGGCCAAGGTAGTTTGGGGGCAACATCTGATTTCGCACCTTGAGGGAGACTTAGAAGTTGTAAGGCTTGTAAATTAATCATTGTGACTTTTGCAGCATTAACATTAACTTCACTTGCGCCAAAGGAATATTCATTTTACTGGCTATGCTTTCAGGAGGTTCACCCTCACGTTGCATACGTGAAATTTGAGCTGACTGTGATGATGGCGAGATCTCTGCTGTGGATTGATGCATATTCTTTTTTCTTGAAGCAGTATATTGTTGTTTCTCATGCTTTTCAGACATGGCAAGTGACTGCCCACTAAACGACACTTTCACATCATCATTTTTTCCTGCCTGCTGCTCAGTTTCAATACGCGATTCATGTTCTTGTAAATTCGCAATATGTCGCAACGCTTCATCCAACATTTTGGTGGCTTCCTGCAACTGCTCTGCTGCCTCACAAAGCTTTATTTCAACGTCTTTTCGTTGCCGATTTTGTTGCCACCATAACCACCAGAATGCCACCATCACCAACAACAGAAGCCCATCCAACAACATTGAAAGTGTATTACTTGATAAGTTTATACCCCATATTTCAGGCATATTACTCATCCATCTTGAGAATGCCACGCAACCGCACCACCATTTGACTGTGAATTTGTGATACACGCGATTCAGTTAAGCCCAGAACCAAGGCAACTTCTTTCATGGTTAATTCTTCATAGTAATACAGCGTCAACAAAATTCCTTCACGTTTGGGTAAAGCATCAATAGCAGTTGCCAAGCGATTAACAAACTCCTTCACTACAAGCTGTCTTTCTGGCATTAATTCTGGATCGCCCTCAAGAACATCCAGCATATTCATTTCATCATCCTCGCCCATCACCGAGGGTAAATCATCAAAATGAACAACCGACATCGTGCGAACATGGTCAAGACGCTGACGGTACTCCTGCAAACTCATGTCTAAATACTGGGCAATCTCATCTTCTTCAGCGGGTCTACCCTGTTGTTGCTCAACCACCATCATTGCATTTTGCAAAGCTTTGGAAGTATCACGCAAGCCACGCGGCATCCAGTCAAAGGCGCGTAAATAATCAATCATCGCACCACGTACGCGATAGGATACAAAAGTCTTAAATTGCACTTCTCTATCACTGTCAAAACGCCTTGCACCATCCAGCAAGCCCATCACACCCGCATTAATCATATCATCCAACTCAATGGAATCTGGCGTACGACGCATCAAATGGTCTGCATGATAACGAATCAATGGTAAATATTCTTTTAGCAATGCTTCTGGATCATTGAGAATCGACTCATTTTGCTCCACATAATTTTTCACAACACTCATGACATATGCCCACGGTGTTTTTTTGTATTCTCGTCTGCATTACCTTTATTCTTCGGTGTTAGCATTTGATCAAGCCATGCAAGGAGCATGCCCATCCATCCCCCACTAGCGCCCAAGATAAAACAGCGAAACAGCGTTTCAGACAGTCCTATTTCCTGAATTAAACAGATTGATACCCCGATCAACACGCCCGCAAAGGCGCCACTCGCGGCCGCATAACTCGTCCGTATCACACGCTTACCTCTGGGTTCGTGCTAGACTCCACATCAGCCTCTAGATCTTGCCCCAAACTATGTTCCCAGAAAAATTGCAAGCCGCTGCTACGAGAATCATCCCTTGGTCGAGCCAACACTTTATCGAGTACCACATCCAAATCTTTTTTGGCCTGTCCAGCATGTAACAAGCTCTGTTGTTGGATAGCTCGGCGTACTTCTTTATGGGGTGGCATATATCCCACATAATCCAAATGCACATCCAGATAACGATCTGCCACAGACATCAAGCGCCTAAATGTCAGTTCGCCATCAACCTGATCGGCTTGGTTAAGGGTCACCATAAAACGACGCACATCTCTTTGTTGAGATAATACTTTTATCAGAGCATAAGCATCTGTTAGCGATGTTGGGTCAGGTGTAAGCACCACCAAGCAAGATTCCGATGATGCAACAAAAAATAATACATTATCACT
>JAUZQS010000087.1 GCA_030950875.1 Mariprofundaceae bacterium
TATCTTAAAGGAATTGGGCATTAGAATAGCATCACTTCGTCTTCAAAAGAATCTTCGCCAAATTGATATGTCTGAACAATCAGGGCTCTCACTTGATACAGTGAAGAGACTTGAAAAAGGGCAAGGTAAATTATCTTCCCTTGTTGCTGTATTGCGTGCGCTTAATGCTCTGTATGTCCTTAATGATTTTATTCCTCCAGTCAGTCTTGATCCGATAAGTATTGCAAAAATGAAAGGCAAGGTACGGCAGCGCGGACGGGGTCGGAAATGACCCAAGTAGCAGAGGTATTTTTGTGGGGAGAGCAAATGGGAGCCGTGGTATGGGATGAGCAGGCTCAGGCTGCGGTTTTTTCTTATACGGATGATTTCATCAAAACAGGAATCCAGCCATCCCCATTACACATGCCAACGATAGGCAATGAGGGTCATCGCTTCATGTTTCAAGGCTTAGCGAAAGAAACTTTTTATGGTTTGCCTGGGATGCTGGCAGATGTCTTTCCCGATAAATTTGGGCATGCTATCATTGATGCTTGGCTAGCAAAGCAAGGGCGCATGCCTGGAAGCATGAATCCTGTTGAAAAATTATTGTATATGGGAACCCGAAGTATGGGAGCGCTGGAGTTTCGCCCTGCCTTAAAGAAAGAAGCGGCTCGTCAGATTGATGTGAATATGGATGAGATGCTAGCTATCACCAACGAGATTATGCAGCGAAAGGGGAAATTAGATGTTTCCCAATATGATGATGGCTCGCTTGCATCCATTCTACAGATTGGTACATCAGCGGGTGGGGCAAGGCCAAAGGGTATTGTCGCCATCCATGAAAAGACCCATAAAATTATATCTGGGCATGCTTCTACACCAAAGGGATTTAAGCATTGGATTATTAAGTTTGATGGCGTTTCTGATATGGAATTAGGCAAGCCGCAAGGTTATGGTCGAAGAGAATATGCTTATTATTTAATGGCATTGGATGCGGGCATATCCATGGTAGAATCTAAGCTATGGGAGGAACACGGGCGCGCTCATTTTATGACGCGACGCTTTGATCGCATTGGCGGTGAGAAAGTACATATGCAGTCATTATGCGGAATGGCGCATTTTGATTACAATATGAGTGGGGCATACAGTTATGAACAAGCCATGATGATTGCCATGAGGTTAGGATTACAGCATGCTGATATGCAGCAGCTTTTCAGGCGTATGGTATTTAATGTGGTGATGAGAAATCAGGATGATCATACGAAGAATATTGCTTTTCTCATGGGGCAGGATGGTGTTTGGAAGCTTTCCCCTGCCTATGATGTCACATATTCGCACAATCCTGCGGGTGTTTGGACAAGTAACCATCAAATGTCGTTAGCAGGTAAAAGAGATGGGTTTACAAAACAAGACCTTATCAGTGTTGCCAATATCATTGGCATAAAAGGAGCGCATGCAATGATTGAGCAGGTCTTAGAAACTGCATCTAAATGGTCGCTGTTTGCCAAGCATGCAGGCGTGTTAAGTGAGCATGTAGACGAAGTTCAGCAGTATTTGCGAATTGATTTGGAATAGTGTGTGAAACGTAGGAGCTGAAAGGTGTTGGAAAATTTATATTACTATCGGGATAGCCATGGGCATGAAACAGAATGTTTAAATTGAATCTTGGACTTTCAATTTACATGAATTTATGGAGTTTTATCCAAAAAAATAGGCAGGTATTATAACATGAAACGCTTATTTGATATTGTGCTTTGTTTTATTGTGTTAGTTCTTGTTTTATTTCCTATGGTTGTTGTATCTTTGTTGGTCAAGCTCACATCTAAGGGTTCCGTGCTCTATTGGTCTGATAGGGTGGGCAAAGATAATCATATTTTTTCGATGCCCAAGTTTCGCAGTATGAAGATTGATACGCCTGCTGTTGCCACACATTTATTGGCAGACCCAATAAGTGTTTTAACACCAATCGGTGATTTTCTGAGAAAATCGAGTTTGGATGAGTTACCTCAACTGTGGTGTATTTTGAAAGGTGAAATGAGTTTTGTGGGGCCAAGGCCTGCTTTGTTTAATCAAGATGATTTGATTGCTTTGCGCACAGAAAAAGGTGTGCATAAATTATTGCCTGGTTTGACAGGTTGGGCGCAGGTGAATGGGCGTGATGAATTGCCTATTCCTCAAAAAGTAGATTTGGATGTGGTGTATTTGAAGCGTCAGTCCTTTTTCTTTGATATGTATATTTTATGGTTGACCTTTATTAAGGTGATTCGACGAGATGGTGTTTCGCATTGATAGTGTTTTGCAGTGATTCAGTGTGAACTGCAAGTATAAAAAAACAGCTGTTTTAATCTGTATTGCAAAATAGACTTGACTATTTTGCAATATTATAAATAATAGTCATTATGAAACGCTATATTTCTAGTCAGGTATTGTCTGATTTGGGCAAAAAGATGATATTGTTGACTGGTCCGCGTCAGGTGGGAAAGACCACGTTATCAAAAGACCTGTTGCAGCATTATAACAGACCTCAATATTTAAATTGGGATATTCCTTCTGATTGCCGTATTTTAACAGAGCAGAGTTGGAGCCCTCGTGCTGATTTGTTGGTGATGGATGAGATTCACAAAATGCCGAAGTGGAAGCAGTATTTAAAAGGTGTTTATGATGCTCGCTCAGATGGACAGGCTATTCTAGTGACAGGTAGTGCGCGCATGGAAACCTTTCGGCAGTCAGGGGAGTCTTTGGCAGGTCGCTATTTTCATGTGAGACTACACCCTTTTTCAGTGCGGGAATGGATTGAATTAAGTGATTGTAGCCCAGATGATGCACTGGATCGCTTGATTGAACGGGGTGGCATGCCCGAGCCTTTTTTGGCGGGCGATGTAGTGCAAGCAGAGCGCTGGAGAAAACAATATTTCACTGATTTGGTGCGTGAAGATATCCTTGAATTTTCACGTATCCATGAAGTCAGAGCTATGCGCTTATTGCTTGAAATGTTGCGTCAGCGAGTGGGCTCACCGCTTTCGGTTTCTTCATTGGCGCGAGATCTGCAAATATCTCCGCATACGGTCGCAAAATATATTGATATTCTTGAAGCTCTTTATATTGTTTTTTTGGTACGCCCTTATCATCGCAATGTGGCAAGGGCGATTCTGAAAGAGCCTAAAGTTTATTTCTTTGATACAGCATATGTGCAGGGTGATGATGGTGTTAAATGGGAAAATGCTTGCGCAACCATGCTTCTTAAGCACACGCATTACGAACAAGATATGCTTGGCAAAGATGTCTCTCTGCACTATTTGAGGACAAAAGAGGGTGCTGAAGTTGACTTTATGCTTTGTGAGAATGATGAGCCTGTTCAGCTAATCGAATGTAAACATGCTGATTACCGACCAGCCCCAACACTGATCCGTTTTGCCAAACTTTTCCCGAATGCAGATGCTATTCAATTGGTGCGGGAGCTTCGGCAAGAGGAGTATCGGAAATCGGTGATGATCGTAAAAGGTGCGGACTGGTTGGCTGAGTTGAAGGCTTAAATATATTGAAATGTTTCCTTCAAGGTGATCTGCTGGGTATGCTTGGCAAAAAAAGACGTAACTATTCAGCATGTTTGTTGAAACATGCATTTAAGTGTCATGTCGAACGTAGTTGAGACATCTTTTGACGCAATGTCGATGAAAGATCCCTCGACTTCGCTCGGAATGACAGAACAAAGGCATCATGCTGAATAGT
>JAUZQS010000088.1 GCA_030950875.1 Mariprofundaceae bacterium
TCTTGAACCATATCCGTTGCCAATTCTGTATCATGCAGACGTGATAGTGCATATCGAAAAAGGTAATCACCATGTTCTGTTAACCATAATTCAGGGTTCATCTGTTTGTCAGTCATGTGTGCATCATGCCAGTGAAGTAGGCATCAGCAAGCAGTAATAACACGGTACTGTTCTTGCTTGTGAGGTGTTATGAATGATGACTTACAAAACAAGCTTATGGGCATGGTTGATAAAATGCCCCCATTCCCTAAAAGTGTCCATCGTATTATTGATCTTTCAGCGGATATAAATTGTGCGGCAAAAGACTTGGTGCAAGTGATTGAGCACGATCCAGTGATTACGATGAAATTATTAAAATTGGTAAACTCGGCATTCTTTGCATTGTCACGAAGTATTGCCTCTGTGCGTCATGCTTTGGTTTATTTGGGTCTGAACACTGTCAAAAACCTTGCCTTAAGTATTGCGACTGTCGATTCATTGCCGCGAAAAAAAGTTGTTTGTTTTAATACGCATGAATTTCTACTGCATTCATTAACTACGGCATCCATTGCTCAGAAGATTGCCAAAAAGTTTGATGTTGAAAGTGATGCGACCGATGTGTTTGTGGCAGCATTGCTACATGATTTTGGTAAAGCTGTGCTGGCACAGTTTGAGACTGAGTTGTTTACCCAAGCGGTAACAGAAGCAGCCGCCAATCAAGAGTCTTTGCACCTTGCCGAATTGCGTGTGATAGGCGCTGATCATGCTCAGGTGGGTGGTATGCTGGCTAAAAAATGGGATTTGCCTAAAGAGCTTGTTGATTGTATTCAACAACATCATCAAGGTGTAAGTTCGCCTTTGGGTGATTGCGTTTTTGCTGCCAATCAAATTAGTAAACAGGCAGAATTTGGCCGCAGCGGTAATACAATTGTTGAAGAATTTCCTGATTACATTATCCAAAGGTTTGGGGGTAGTATGCAGGAGATGCTTGATCAGTTAGGCGATTTATCGGGTGAAAAGGAAAAGGCTTCTGCTTTTATTAATATGTAGCTTATGGGCAAGGTAGGTGTGATATGAAAATACGTTTTTGGGGCGTGCGCGGATCAATTCCTTCACCTGGTCCGCAAACTGTCCGTTATGGCGGTAATACTACATGTATTGAAGTGCGCTCTGATGCGGGCGAGCTAATTATTCTTGATGCGGGAACGGGAATTTTTCCATTATCCCAGAGCCTATTCCCCGAATTTCCGCTACAAGCCCATATTTTCAACACCCATACGCATTGGGATCATATTCAAGGCTTACCCTTTTTTATCCCCTTTTTTGTACCTGGCAACCAAGTGAATATTTATGGTGTATCGGATCCTGTATCGCAAAAAGGCATCAGTGAGATTTTAACAACCCAGCTTCAATATCGTTTTTTTCCTATTCGAGAAGCAGAATTAAAAGCTAAGGTTATTTATCAGTCGCTTGTGGAAGCGCAAAAGATACAAGTTGGCGATGCGGTGATTACGCCTGTATTGATGAATCACCCAGTCACTAACTTTGGTTACCGCATTGATTGCAATGATAAGTCTATGTTTTTTACAGGTGACCATGAGCCAGCCAGCAATATTTATGAATCAGAAGATGAAGAATATGAAGAATATCAAACACTGATTGACGAAAAGAACCAGAGTATTATTGACGCCATACAAGGTGTAGATGTGATGATTTCAGATGCATCTTATACGCCTGAAGAGTACCCCGCCAAAAAAGGTTGGGGACATGGCACCTATGATACAGGTATGGCAATGGCGCGTGATGCAGGTGTTGGAAAATTGTATTGCACACACCATGAACCAACGCGCAGTGATGATGCCTTGGAAACAGTATTTGCAGAGGCTTTGGAGCGAAACCCTAGAAAAGAGGGTGATCCTGAATACTTACTAGCCCAAGAGGGTTTGGAAATAGAGTGGTGACTCTCAAAAGTAGTCAAATCAATAGCAATCAATAGGGTCAGACTCGATTGATTTAATTTAATAGCAGTTTAACGTGTATTTTAATATAAGTTACTTGTATTAAAGGATAATGTGTAAATGATGAGACTCAATCGAGTCTGACCCTATTGATTGTTAGTATTCCTATGTCAATCTTATTTCCAGTCGTTTGCCGAGTTTATGTGCGGCTAAAAACAGATTTTCAAGTGATGTGCCTGTCTCTTCTGAATTCAAAATACGATCAACTTGGGTGCGACTGGTATGCAATCTGCGCGAAAGCTCGGATTTGCTAACGCCGCTAGCTGCCATCGCGTCTGCAAGCTCCATGCTTAGCACGCGTTTAATAGCTTCGGCTGTGCATTCCTCCAGCATACCTTCCTCTTCAAGAAAGCTGTCAAAGTTGCTGCCACGATATTTGTTATCTTTCTTTGCGTTCATATCATACTCCTTCTTACTTATTGGCATCACTCATCCAGTTATCACGTCGCCGTTTTGCAGTGACAATGTCACTCTGTGGTGTTTTGTCTGTTTTCTTCATAATACCGTGAAGCAAAATCATTTCGTGGTTATCCACTGTGAAGAACAGGCGGGCAATGCAGCCATTTGAGATACGTGAGCGCACCTCCCAAAGTCTTTGATCCATTTTGC
>JAUZQS010000089.1 GCA_030950875.1 Mariprofundaceae bacterium
AGCTGATGAATTAACCGCCATACTTATCACTTGCGCCAAAAATGCTAAAAAGAAAAAGGCAGATAGAAAATGAGTTCATCCTTCCACCTTCATCCTTCCGCCTTTCACCCTTACGCCTTTCCGTCAGCGGCGTATTTTGGCCGTATGCTTGCCAAAGGTAAGATTTATGAGCGGGCGACCATGACCTCGGCTCTCAAAGCTAAATTTGTTAATCAAATTGAGAAAATAGTGTGGCAATACAAACTCTCGCCTGAAACAATCAATCTGCTAGCAACGGCAGCCGTACCAGAAATTCAGGTCTTTAACATTCTGTTAAAAGGCGATGATATTGACGAAATATTATTACGCACCATTGATCAGGTGATTCCTTTTCCCATCTATTTTCAGCTTATCAAACAAGGTAAAGTAAAAGTAAAAGCGGCATATAAACATCCAAGCGGAACGAATAAAGATAATTGGCTCATTGAGCCTTATTTGGAAACAGAATGGATGAATCTTGATACAGATACCAACCCGCTACCCATAGCACTGGATTTGGAAAAGCTTTATGCGCTGATGCTTCAATCCTTGATTCCAAGTGAAATAGTGGAACAATCGCCGCAAAGCTCGATTAAAGAGCAGGTGGACAGACTGAGCCAGTATAAAATCACGAAAAAAGCATACAATAGACTCAAAGCCAAACGAGACAGCGAAAAACAGTTTAACCGAAAGGTTGAGCTCAATGCCCAGCTTAAAATAATCAAAAAAGAATTAGAATAATTTAAGGCAGGATAAGGAAACCATGGAAAAGTTAGACTTACAAACCCCGAACTTCACCGATGAAAATATAAAGAAATTGGCAGCCCTGTTTCCCAATTGTGTAACTGAAAGTCGTGATGACAAAGGCCGAGTAAAAAAGGCCATTGATTTTGATCTGCTCAAACAAGAGTTGACAGAGAACATTGTTGATGGCCCTCGTGAACGCTATCAAATCAATTGGCCGGGCAAGCGTGAATCACTAACCACTGCCAATACACCAATCAACAAAACGCTGCGCCCTTGTCGTGAAGAGAGTGTGGACTTTGATACAACTCAAAACCTTTATATCGAAGGTGACAACCTTGAAGCCTTAAAACTGCTGCAAGAAAGCTATCTGGGTAAAGTAAAGATGATTTATATCGATCCGCCCTACAATACGGGAAAGGACTTTGTATATAAAGACAACTTCGCTGTGAGTAAGGCAGAATATGAATTAGATAGCGAACAGAGGGACAAAGATGGTAGACGTTTGGTTGCAAACCCTGATTCAAATGGACGTTATCATTCAGACTGGCTGAGCATGATGTATCCACGCTTAAAGCTTGCTCGAAACTTACTGAAAAAAGATGGGGTTATTTTTATTAGTATTGATGATGGAGAACAAGCAAATGTAAAAAAACTTTGTGATGAAATCTTTGGAGAGCAAAACTTTCAAGCAAATGTCGCATGGCAAAAACGTTATACTCGAAGCAATAACACTGTAGATTTCACAACAGTTGTTGAACATATAATTGTATATTCAAAATCATCAAAATTTATTGTAAACCTGTTGCCAAGGTCTGAAGAGGCTGATGCTAGGTATACCAATACGGATAAAGATAAAAGAGGAGTATGGAAAGGGGCTTCTTTTCTGAATCCCGCAACGCCATCTCAACGCCCCAACCTTTGTTACCCCATTGAAAATCCAAATACTGGCCAAATTACACACCCAACTACTAATGCTTGGCGACGTTCAAAAGAAGAGTATGAAAGATTAGCAGGTGAAAATCGTTTGTACTGGGGTATAGATGGATCTCAACCAGTACCTTCAGTAAAAATGTTCCTTTTTGAGGCAAGGGGCTTGACCCCCGTTAATTTCTGGGAACATGGGTATGCAGGTAATACAGATCAAGGAACTGCAGAGCTACAAAATTTATTGGGTTCAAAGGTGTTTGACAACCCTAAGCCAAGTAAACTCATATATCGCTGCCTTGAGCACGGGACTAATAAAAATGACATTACTCTCGATTTTTTTGCAGGGTCAGGGACTACCGCACATGCTGTCATGCAGCTTAATGTAGAAGATAACGGAAACCGAAAATTCATTATGGTTCAACTCCCTGAACCTTGTGATGAAAAATCTGAGGCTTTCAAAGCGGACTACAAGACTATTGCTGAAATAAGTAAGGATCGTATCCGTCGTGCAGGTCAAAAAATCAAAGCTGACCATGCTGACAAAGAAGGCATTGAAAGTTTAGAGATTGGTTTCCGTGTCTTAAAAGTTGCTAACTCCAATATGAATGATGTGTATTACGCTCCCGATGATGTGAACCAAGACAGTTTGAAATTTATGGAAAAAAACATCAAAGATGATCGCACCGCAGAGGACTTACTCTTTCACGTCTTGCTGGATTGGGGCTTGGATTTAAGTGCAAAGATTGTGAAAGAAGAAATCCAAGGCAAAGTCGTTTATTTTTTGAATGATGATGACTTGGCCGCCTGCTTTGATGATGGGGTGAACGAGGCGTTGGTGAAAGCCTTAGCCAAGCGCAAGGTGATGCGTGTAGTGTTTAAGGATACGGGTTTTGCCAAAGATGAAATCAAAGACAATGTAGAGCAAATCTTTAAGCAATTATCCCCTGAAACCGAAGTGCGGGCAATCTAATGGCGAAACCTTATGCTCCCAATGCGCTTCCTTTAGATGGCTTGGATTATAAACTGCTCTTGCCTCTGGTAGGCCAAGCCAATGCCGCACTTGCCCGGTATGATGGTTTGCTTGAAGGCATCACCAACCCATCCATTATGCTTTCACCGTTAAGCAATGAAGAAGCCGTGCTTTCTTCTAAAATTGAAGGCACACAAGCAACCGTTGATGAGGTGTTGGAACACGAAGCAGGCTTGCTAAAAGATGGCGAGAAATCAAAAGACATTCAAGAAATCTTAAACTATCGTGCTGCACTGTTTGCAGCATCAGATTATCTGAAAGAGCGCCCGATTACATTGTCTTTTCTGCGTGAAACACACAAAATATTGCTCAACAGCGTGAGAGGAAAAGACAAAACACCTGGGGAATTTAGAAAAGAGCAAAACTGGATTGGTAAAGCTGGTTGCAACATCGAAGAGGCTTCATTTGTTCCGCCTAACCCCCTTCAACTTCCTGACTATTTGGAGCGACTACAAAAATATATAGCTGGTGATGATATTGACATATTATTACAGGTTGCCGTTGTACATGCGCAATTTGAGTTGCTTCATCCTTTTAATGATGGAAATGGGAGAATAGGACGGCTGCTTATACCGCTATTTTTATATCAAAAGAAAAAATTATCCCAGCCTATGTTTTATCTTAGCGCATATTTGGAACGCAATCGGGAAGAGTATTACCAGCGTTTACGCAATATATCACATGAAAATGATTGGAATGGATGGATAGTGTTCTTTTTAAAGGCGATTATTGAGCAAGCAAGAATAAACACTCAAAAAGTTCGTGCAATCATGAGCTTGTATGAAACAATGAAAGGACAAATATTATCGATAACGCATTCACAATACAGTATACAGGCTTTGGATGCGATGTTTAACCGCCCAATTTTTAAAACTACTGATTTCACCACGACAACAGGTATACATAAGCCAACAGCAATGAATTTATTGCGACAATTAAAAGAGGCAAAAATATTAAACACCCTACAAGAGGCAAGTGGTCGTAGAGCTGCGGTATTATGTTTTCCACAATTGATTAATATTGCAGAAGGGAAAGATATTTTATGATTGCTTTTGTGTATCGTTTAATAACATCTAATTCACTTGTGTATCGAAAATCACCATTAGCGATACACAACGGGTTTTGTGTACTCCGTAATGACTTCAAATGCTTTTGTTGTCGTTCACTTAATGTATCGGACACACAAGCTATAGAAGGACTATTGGTATGAAGATACATTTTAAGAAACAAGCCTACCAAACCGCTGCGGTGGATGCTGTGGTCGATTGTTTTAAGGGGCAAAAGTATAGCTCGGATAGTATGGATTATCGTATTGACCCTGGTAAACAATCCACTAAGCAAGAAGATATGAATTTTAAAGTTGATGGCTTTAAGAATAGTGATCTCTCATTAACGCACCAGCAGTTACTTGAGAATATCCAGGAGATTCAGCGCAAGCAAAATCTGAATGTGTCTGATACGCTTGTTAAAACATCCGTTTGCCCAATCAACATTGATGTTGAGATGGAGACAGGCACGGGTAAAACCTATGTGTATATCAAAACGATGTTTGAGTTCCAGCAGAAATATGGCTGGAATAAATTTATCATTGTGGTGCCAAGCATTGCTATTCGTGAAGGCATATTTCAATCCATTGAACTGACACGAGAACACTTTTTAGAAGAGTATGGTAAGCAAGTGCGTTCATTCATCTACAGTTCAAAATCCCTGCATGAGATAGAAAGTTTTTCGACTGATGAAGGCATTAATGTGATGATTATTAATGTTCAAGCCTTTGCCGCCAGAGGCAAGGATGCACGGCGTATATACGAAGAGTTGGATAGCTTTCAGTCACGCCGCCCGATTGATGTCATCAAATCCAATCGACCGATTCTGATTATTGATGAGCCACAAAAAATCACTGGTGATGCTAAAAAGGAATCAAAAAGCTTCAAATCATTGGAAGAGTTTAATCCATTGATGATCCTCAATTATTCAGCGACTCATAAAAGAGTGCATAACAAGGTTCACCGCCTTGATGCCCTGGATGCTTACAACCAGAAACTGGTGAAGAAAATATCGGTGCGTGGTATTTCTGTAAAAGGATTAAGCGGCACCAATGCTTACCTCTATTTACAATCCATAGAAGTTTCAGCAAGCAAGCCTCCTGTGGCACGCTTAGAGATTGAGGTCAAAACAAAGACTGGCATTAAACGCGTGACGCGTAAGGTGGGCAGCGGAGACAATCTCCATACTTTATCTGGTGAACTGGAACAGTATAAAGGGTTTGTTGTCTCAGATATAGATGCCCGAACGGATACGATTAGTTTTGCCAATGGAAAGGAGTTACAAGCGGGTGAAGCCACAGGTAATGTGAATGAAGCCACATTGCGCCGCATCCAGATTCGCGAAGCAATCAAAGCACACTTGGAAAAAGAACAGGTTCTTTTTGAGCAGAGCATTAAGGTTTTGACTCTCTTCTTCATTGATGAGGTAGCAAAATACCGTTCATACAGTGATGAAGGTGAGCAAGCAGGTGAGTACGCCCAAATCTTTGAAGAAGAGTATCAAGAGGCTATCAAAGAGCTGGGAACATTGCTTCAACCTGAATATATGAAATACCTGCAAGGTATGGATGTAGAAAAAACCCATAATGGTTATTTCTCTGTCGATAAGAAATCCAAACGCTTGCTTGATCCAAAGGTTAAAGCGCGTGGAGAGAATGCTGGTAATGCCGATGATGTGGATGCTTATGACCTTATTCTTAGGGATAAGAAGCGGCTGCTTTCATTTGAAGAACCAACACGTTTTATTTTTTCGCATTCTGCTTTGCGTGAAGGTTGGGATAATCCAAATGTGTTTGTGATTTGCACCTTGAAACGTAGTGATAATACGATCTCACGTCGTCAGGAAGTGGGGCGTGGTATGCGCTTGTGTGTGAATAAACACGGCGACAGGATGGATGATCCAGCAACGGTTCACCAAATCAACGTGCTTACAGTTGTTGCCAGTGAGAGTTATCAGGAGTTTGTGACAGGTTTGCAAAAAGATATCAGTGAGTCATTGACTGAACGCCCAAGAATTGCCGATGCCCAATATTTTGCGAACAAGGTTCTTGAAACGGATGAGGGAAATATCACCATAAGCCAAGATATGGCAGAGGGTATTGAATTTTACCTTATTCAGAATGGTTATATTGATAGAAAGAAGAATGTCACACAGAAATACCATGATGCAAAAAAAGAAGGTCAACTGATTGATTTGCCTGATGATTTGAAAATATATACCGAACAGTTTTTGCTGCTTATTGATAGCGTCTTTAGTGATGCTCAAATGCCTGAGATTGATAATGGGCGAGCAGCAAAACAAAACTTTAGAAATGATAACTTTGCTAAGAAAGCGTTTCAGGAGCTTTGGGCGAAGATTAATAAAAAAGCAATTTACACGGTACACTTTGATAGCAATGAGTTGGTAGATAAGTGCATTGCGGCTTTGAATCAGGAGTTGAAAGTGAAAGCCTTAACGTATGTGATTGAGCAGGGTGAGCAGAAAATTGATATCTCATTTGATGAGATGAAATCAGGCGATGGGTTTATTGGCAAACAAAATGAAACCATTCATAGTAAATCTTCAATTCAATCTACTGTGAAGTATGACTTGGTGGGTAAAATAGCTAGTCAAACTAAGCTCACTCGCGCCTCTATTGTACGGATTTTAGAAGGCATTGATGAAAAGACCTTTTATCAGTATAAAATGAATCCAGAAGATTTCATGCTCCATACTTCACGATTAATCACTGAGCAAAAAGCCACCACTGTGATTGAGCATCTGAAATATGATGCTATTAGCGGAACACATGAAAGTGACATCATATTTAAGCCGAAAGTAGATGTGAACTTGAGTAGTGCACAGAAGGT
>JAUZQS010000009.1 GCA_030950875.1 Mariprofundaceae bacterium
ACAATATGATATTGATTGCATCGTATCCGCCGATGGTGATGGTGACCGACCACTGATCAGCGATGAGCATGGCAATTGGTTACGTGGTGATGTCGCAGGTATTTTATGTGCCAAGTACCTGCATGCACAATCCATTGCCACACCTGTTAGTTGCAATAGTGGCGTTGAAAAAAGCCACTGGTTTGAACATATCACGCGCACACGTATTGGTTCACCCTTTGTCATTGAAGCCATGAATAATGCCTTACAACAAGGGCACAAACATGTTGTCGGTTACGAAGCCAATGGTGGCTTTTTAACTGCCAGTGATATTTGCATCAATACTTGCACACTTACCGCACTACCCACCCGCGATGCTATCATTGTACCCTTGGCAATTCTTCTCATGGCAAGCCAGAAAGACATGAGCATTTCTGAATTATTGCAGACCTTGCCCCAACGTTTTACATCCAGTGGTCGTCTAAAAGACTTCCCAGCAGAGCTTAGTGAAGAAAAACTATCTCCATTAAAAACTGATTCTCCAGAACAAAACATCTTCGCTGGCAATACTTTATTTGGCGAATTATTTGGCTCGATTCATCATATTGATAATACCGATGGTATTCGTATTACCTTTGATTCGGAAGAAGTCGTACACCTACGCCCATCAGGAAATGCACCTGAATTACGCTGTTACAATGAGGCTGATAGCAGCGAGCGTGCCGAAGCTATGAATCAACAGTGCATGCAAATTCTTGCAAGTTGGCAACAGTAATATGTTTAAGTATTCAAATTACTAAGCAGATGGATGCATTAGAGTATATCACTATGCTGTGCCCTTATTGTGGTGAGAAAATTGACTTAACCATTGAACGTACAGGTGAAGAAGAATCATATACTGAGGATTGCCAAGTATGCTGCTGCCCCATGCACGTTCGTGTGATGCCTGCTGGTAATGATATCGAAGTTTTCATTTGTCGTGAGAATGAGAGTCTGTAAGCCAGTCTGTGTAAATTTATTACCTAAAGTTCATCTAAACTTTACCGATAAATTATCTTTACAAACACAAATAAGGAGTTTATTTCATGGATATGGGTTTAGTTGCAGTCGCTAGTGCGATGAGTCAAGCTTCTGTTCAATCAAACGTACAACAAGCGGTGCTTAAAGAAAATCTCGATGTAAGTAAAATGAATGCTGCAAAGTTACTACAAGCTATGCCTTCCATCGATGCAAACCCTGCTATCGGTAAAACCTTAAACGTCGTCGCTTAATAACGTGAAAAAGCAGCAACCTGTTTCTTTTATCATAAATTAGCTTATTAACGCATCAAAACATCGAACCACTATCATTCAATATAAAGTAGTTTTCTTCATGTTAAAACCAATCGTTCTACACACGATACTTATTTCTTCTTCCGTTTCTTTGGTTTCTTATTAAGCCATGTATCATGTTCATTCACCAAGGCTCTTAAATCCTGTTTGGCAATATCTGATGTTTTAACAACTTCCGCATAACCTTTTTTACTGACTTTCATGACGCTAATAGGCTTATCCAAGAACGTCTGAATTTCATCAAGCAACAGCTTTTCTTCTGGGCTACAAAAAGAAATCGCTTCACCTTTATTCATACCACGACCTGTACGACCCACACGATGCACATAATTCTCTACTTTTTCGGGCAAGTCATAGTTAATCACATAATCCACATCGGGCACATCAATACCACGCGCACTGATGTCTGTAGCAATCAAAATTCTGCGCTCATTCGCACGAAATTGTCGCATCGCCTCACTGCGTTCTTGCTGATCTTTATCGCCATGAATACTCACCGCATCAATAGCAACACGATCGAGCACTTTAAGCACACGTTCGGCACGCACCTTGGTACGCACAAACACAATCACTTTCCCATCAGGGTGATCTTGCATAAATCGCGTTAAAAATAGACGTTTATCATCCATTTCCACAAACATCACAAAGTGCGATATATTTTTAGAAACCCTATCTTTGGGAGATACTTGAATACGAATCGCTTCACTTTTTACTTGTGAATACGCCAATTTTTTAATCTCATCATTAATCGTTGCCGAAAAGAATAGTGTTTGATGCCTGCGTTTGAGCATTTTCTTAATATATTTGATATCCTCAATAAAACCCAAATCCAACATGTGGTCTGCTTCATCCAAAACCAATGTCGTTACGCCATCCAAACGAATTTCTTCTTGATTTATCAAGTCAAACATGCGGCCAGGCGTGCAAATAAGCACATCAATACCATCTTGCAACTTGGCAATTTGTGCATCTTGTTCCACGCCGCCGTGCAAGGTAAATACCTTCGTTTTCGTATGATGAGCAATACTTTTAAACACCTCACCAATCTGCAATGCCAACTCCCGTGTCGGAACCATAACAATGCATTTAATACCATAAGAGCGTTTACTGGTCTTAAAACGATGAATTTTATCGATGATGGGAATCGCAAATGCAGCTGTCTTACCTGTGCCTGTTTGGGCAATCGCCAGCACATCCTCACCATTTAAAATCGATGGAATACTTTTAAACTGAATATCCGTAGGCCGTTTAAAGCCAAGCTGTGCCAAGTTCTTTTTAATTTCTGCCGAAATATAATATTGATCAAATTTCATTGTTTCACTTCCAGATATTTGGCTGAATTTCTACTGCTTGTTCACCATCACTCAACCATAGGCTTGCATCTTGAATAGTACACTGCAAGCGCATAGCACGCCTTGCCATCAAGCCAAGATCACGCACTGCATCATCGGAGAAATTGACCACGCTAAGATTCTCAAAACGTATAAGTTTCTGTTGGTATTGCTGCCACCATGCAGTACCACTACCCTGTTGATAGGTATAAATTTTGACATTTTTCGCACGTCCACATGCCTTGCGAATGCGTTTTTCATCAACCTGACCAAGATCCACCCACAACTCAATCTCATCACTTAAGCTTTTCTGCCAAATATCAGGCTCATCTTCACTATTCAGACCTTTGGCAAACTGCAGAAATTCATGGGCATTCAAAGCAAAAGCCAAGATACGCACCATCATGCGCTCATCATTTTCAGATGGGTGTCGAGCGATTCTTAGCTGATAATCCTGATAATGATTGCGATCCATATCGGTCACTTCCATATCAAGCTTAAAAATCGTTGATTTGATTGCCACAATATTGCTTAACTGGCTAATTTATCATCGGCAATGTGATAATTTGGATCTTCCTGAATGTTCACTTCCACCAAATCGCCGGCTTTCTCAAGTAACAAGCGACATTCTTTGCTTAAATGACGTAAATGCAGCGTTTTGCCAGCCTTGGTGTATTTCTCAGCCAAGTTATCAATCGTTTCAATGGCTGAATGATCTGCCACTCGCGAATTAGAAAAATCAATCACCACATCATCAGGGTCGCTTTTAAGGTCAAATATTTCATTAAAATGATGCGATGACGCAAAAAATAATGGCCCATACACCGTATAAATTTTCGTTTCGCCTTCTATCGTAATTACGGCATGAATATGTTTGGCTTGCTTCCAAGCAAACATCAATGCTGTTGCAATCACACCCACAATCACAGCAATCGCCAAATCTGTCGCCACAGTCACCGCAGCAACTAAAACGACCAAAAACGAATCTGCACGGGGAACTTTATTAAGCATATTAAAGCTTCCCCATTCAAATGTGCCAATAACGACCATAAACATAATACCCACCAGCACAGCCACAGGAATCATTTCAATCAACTCATTGGCAAACAAAATAAACGACAATAAAAATAGTGCCGCAGAAATACCTGAAAGATTACGCAAGCCGCCCGATGAGATATTAATCATCGATTGCCCAATCATCGCACAACCACCCATACCACCAAAAAATCCAGTCACCACATTGGCAGCACCTTGCCCAATCGAAACACGATTACCCTGTCCACGTGTGCCTGTTATTTCATCAATCACAGTCATGGTCAATAATGATTCAATCAGCCCGATGGCTGCCAAAATCACGGCATAAGGAAAAATAATATACAGCGTTTCAAGGTTAAAAGGCACATCAGGCATCGCAAATGGCGGAAACACACCACCAATGGATGCAATATCGCCCACTGTTTTGGTATCCAAGCCTGCAAAAATAACCGCCGCAGATAAGCCTACGATCGCTACCAAACCAGCTGGCACAGCGCGTGTAAATTTAGGCAATAAATACATAATCGCCATCGTCAAAATGACCAAGCCGAGCATTATATAAAGATCCATGCCCTGCATCCATTCACCATCAAGCTTAAACTGTGGAATTTGCGCCAAGAAAATGACAATCGCCAAGCCATTTACAAAACCCAACATCACTGGGTATGGCACCATACGAATAAATTTACCCAATTTTAGCAATCCAAATGTAATTTGTAGGATGCCCATCAAAACAACCGTGGCGAGCAAGTATTGCGGCCCATGATCAGCAACCAATGCCACCATCACCACTGCCAAAGCGCCTGTTGCACCAGAAATCATGCCAGGGCGACCACCAATAAGTGACGTAATCAAACCGACCATAAACGCTGCATACAATCCCATAATAGGCGGAACGCCTGCCACAAATGCAAATGCAACTGCTTCAGGAACCAACGCCAATGCCACCGTAAGCCCAGATAAAACATCATCTTTTACACCCGCAGCATGTTTATAGTATAAGGCGAACATTGCAAACTCCTAAAGTAGCTATTGTATCAGCCAACAGATATTTTCTTCATCAAAAAAGAGCTCTTGGATTAAAAGAAAAAAGGAGCCACGATTTCTCGCAGCTCCTTTTTATTAAATATGTCCAAAAAATGGTGCTCCCTGAGCGATTCGAACGCCCAGCCTTCTGATTCGTAGTCGATAAAAAGACAATTAAATCAACACCTTACAAGTAATTACGCGAAAGGAATACGCACTCTTAATCATATTTGTTCACGCTAGATAACACTAATTCAGCTACCTATTGCGCCACGAATTGTGCCAACAATCCTTTCAGGACGCAAGTTAAATAGCTGGCTAAAATATACGCCATAAACTTGATTTCACTGGAAAAATTATGTATTCATATAAATGAAAGCATACAATGATATTATCACCGTGGACGAGTTATCCGAAATTATTAGAATGGATAAACGCACCATTCAAAACCGAGTTAGTAATAATCAACCTCTTCCCCCAAGCTTTAAATTGCCATCAACTAAAACTCGCTTATGGAGATACAAAGATGTCATGAACTGGATCAATCAGAAAGCTGATGAATTCATCAAAAAAGAACAAGCTAAGCGTGATGAATTTGATGAACTTACCAATATAATTAATCAGCCCAATAGCTAACGCCACATTAAATAATTTATTTGTGAGACTTTATCACCATAGCCTAAGCATT
>JAUZQS010000090.1 GCA_030950875.1 Mariprofundaceae bacterium
CGAATCGACGCCCGTTCGACTCCCCCACGGCTAAAGCCATGGGCCACCTAACCTAATGTGTTTACACCGGTTCAAAACCGGTGCCACATGGCGCGACGGACCGCGTTAGATTGAAAGCATGACCAGGTATGGCACGTGACCGACTGATAAGCGGGCAGAATCGATCCGGCGATGAACCGGTGGACACCGCTCTGCGCCCCAAGCAGCTAAACGAGATGATCGGGCAGCGGGGTGTGCTCGACAAGCTCGACATCGCCATGGCGGCCGCCCGTAAACCAACCCATACCGCTTCAGCGGCAGCTTGTTGCAGATTGAGTGATTCATCACTGTTGATGGCAGAGCCTGTTTGTATGGCTTGTGCTGTATATTTTTCGGGTGTGCGGATATTGCTATAACGATGCGTACCACCATCTTGCATGTCCCACTTTCCTGAGGCACCTGCGCCGATACCTATATAATCGTGATAGAGCCAATAACCATCATTGTGACGGCAATAGTGATTGGCTTTGGCAAAGTTTGATATTTCATAGGCTTGATAGCCAGCTGATGCTAATTTACACCGTGTTTCCTGAAAAAACGCTAGAGATGCTTCATCATTGGGAAGTTTATAGGGTGAAGAAGCATGGCGTGTTGCAAGCTTGGTGTGTGGCTCAACGGTGAGTTGATAGCAAGATAGGTGTTCAGGATTGAGTTGTAGGGCACTCGCCAATGTTTGTTGCCATTGTTTTAATGTTTGGTGAGGTAATCCGTACATAAAATCTAGGTTGATATTGTTAAAACCCGCGTTACGTGCGGCATCAAAGGCTTGATAAACATCATCACTGCCATGAATACGTTCCAGCCATTGCAACTCACGATGTTCCAAGCTTTGGACACCCATAGATAAACGATTGATGCCTGCCTGATAAAAGCCTTGAAAGGCTTGCATATCAACGGTTCCAGGGTTGGCTTCAAGGCTTATCTCAATATTATCTTCAAAACCAAATAGGTTTTGTGCATGCTCTAAAACCTTGGCAATCAGGCTTGCAGGAGCAAGAGATGGCGTGCCTCCCCCGAAGAAAATGCTGTGCAATTTACGGTTTTGGTACTGTTGTTGTTGTGACCAATGTGTAAGTTCGGTGATCAAGGCTTGTTGGTAGGCTAACCAATCGGGTTGTGTGCGAACATGGGAATTGAAGTCACAGTAATGACACTTGTGAATGCAATAAGGGATATGGATGTAAAGTAAGAGCGGGCTTTGGGGCACGGTTAAAGTAGGGCAATCTCAAAGTGCTCAGGATCAAGTTGCGAATCAGTCTTTAAGGCAATTTGTTTATCCAAGAACGCTTCTAAGCGTGCGACTTGCTCGCTTTCTTCGCCCAAGAGAACATCAATCAATTTGGGATGGGCAATAATCATTAGTTTTTCACATGGGTAAGCACGTGCCTCGGCGACGACCTCGCGAAACAGTTGATAACAAATCGTTGTTGGACTTTTGGTATAGCCAACACTTTCACAGCGAGAACATTCATTTAAGAGGATACGTCCCAGTGAGTCACGGGTACGCTTGCGTGTCATTTCCACCAGCCCCAAGGATGATAGTTGTACGACATTGGTTTTGGTTTTATCTCGGGTGAGTGCTTCTTCGAGAACTTCTAGCATACGTACTTTATTTTCTTCTTCGTGCATGTCGATAAAGTCGACAACAATAATGCCGCCAAGGTTGCGTAGACGCAGTTGGTGTACAATTTCATGGATAGCTTCAAGATTGGTTTTAAACCCAGTTTCTTCCATGCTCCGAGAACGTACAAAGGAGCCAGAGTTTACATCAATGGCAATCAGGGCTTCGGTTTGGTCAATGACAATATGCCCCCCTGATTTGAGTGAGACTTTGCGTTTTAAAGCACGATCCAATTCTTCTTCCACACCATAGACATCAAAAATAGGCCGATCACCTGGATAATAATACAAGCGTTTGGCAACTTCGGGCATAAAGTTATCGGCAAACTTTTTCATGCTTTGATACGTTTCACGGGAATCAATATGGATTTTCTGAACTTCATCATCGACATAGTCACGCATGACACGCAGATGCAGACTCAGTTCAGCATGAATCACAGAGCCTGTAATAGTATTGTTACTACGCGTTTCAA
The DNA here is from genome assembly GCA_030950875.1 of Mariprofundaceae bacterium. Classification (GTDB taxonomy): domain Bacteria; phylum Pseudomonadota; class Zetaproteobacteria; order Mariprofundales; family Mariprofundaceae. The sequence continues at coordinate 2,133 of JAUZQS010000090.1, forward strand.
TATCGCTCCATAGGCGGGTTAAAAAATTTAAATCATCTTGTAACTCTTCTTTGCTATGGCCTTCGGCGACGGTGCGAATAATGAGACCTGCATTGTCAGGGCGAATGTCGTTAGCGATGGTGAGTAATCGCTCACGTTCTTCTTGCCCTTCCATGCGGCGTGCAATGCCGACATGTTCAAGTGAAGGAAGGTAAACCAGATAACGACCAGCAAGACTCAATAAACTGGTCAGGCGCGGGCCTTTGGATGCAATAGGGTCTTTGGAGACTTGAACCAGAATATCCTGACCTTCACGAACCAGGGTGTTGATAGGCGGAATAATACGATGGCGTGGTACAGTGTTTTCAGCATCATTGCCGTCGCCGTTATTTTTTTCACCTTCAGTGCTATCATCCTCTAATGGCTCTGTTTCAGGTGCGGCAATATCACCAGCATATAGAAAACCTGATTTTGCCATGCCGATATCAACAAACGCAGCTTGAATACCAGGTAAAACACGTTGCACACGGCCTTTGTAAATATTGCCTTTTAAACCGCGTTCTCGTTCGCGTTCAATATATACTTCTTCAGCGAGCCCATTTTCGATACGCGCAATCCGTGTTTCGAAAGGTGATGTGTTTACCAGTAGTTCGACGGTCATAATAATGGCTCCAATTTTTTTAACATGTTTAAGGTTTGGCTGACAGGCAGACCAATGACATTATCGAGTGGCCCGTCGACCTGTGTAATAAAACTCGCAGCACCGGCTTGAATAGCATATGCCCCGGCTTTATCCAAAACATCATTGTGTGCCAAATAAATATCCAATTCGCTGTCACTAATATCGCGAAACTGCACATGGGTGATGACGCACTCGCTGAGAATGCGCTCACCTAGACGTACACATACAGCAGTAAGTACAGATTGCCGCTGTCCTGAGAGCTTTTGCAGCATGTGTTTAGCATGAGCTAAATCATTGGGTTGCCCCAAGGCTTCACCGTGTAAGGATACCAGTGTATCCGCTGCAATAATGGGTCTATCGTCTACGGGGCATGCTTTGGCTTTTTCTTGGCATAAGCGCACGACCATATCAGGCACGCTTTCATTGTTAAAAGGTGTTTCATCAATATGACTGGGCATAACCTCCACGGCTAGGCCAGCACATTGCAATAATTGCAGGCGGCGTGGTGATTTTGATGCGAGAATGACTTCCATGGGGCAATGCTAACCGAACAAGCTTTGTGTTGCAGCGAGTAGGGCAGGCGCGGCTGTTTCGGTACGCATAATACGTGAGCCAAACGTTAATGTTTGGAAGCCGATAGTTTTTAATGTTCTTAAATCATCATGGCTCCAGCCGCCTTCAGGGCCAACTGCAAAGCTGATGGCCGATGCCTGGGAAAGCGTGTCACGAACCTCAGTCCAAGGTTTGGCTTGATGGGGGTGTAGGGCAAATGATTGACCGATGCATTGAGCATCACTTAAGCGATTGCACCAGTGCAGTGTTGGGATATGTGTGCGCTCACTTTGCTCTGCAGCTTCAATAATAATGCGTTGCCAGCGTTCTAAACGTTTTTCCAGTTTTGGGCCTGATAGTTTAAGTGCGGCACGTTGACTATTGGCAATTTGGAAGCTGGCAGCACCCAGTTCCGTGCCTTTTTGCAAGACAGTTTCGATTTTTTCACTTTTATTGGCGCACTGAATAATGTGAATAGGCAGGCTCAGTTCTCTTGAAACATCGTGAAATTGTTCGATGTAACAGCTCGATAACTGTTTGGACAATTGATCGACTACAGCCTTATATTCACCGCCTTGTCCATTGAAAAGGGTGATTGCATCGCCTTCATGTAAGCGCATGACATGGCGAAGGTAATGCCCTACATTATTGGGTAATATAGTACTCTGACCTTCGGATAAAGGTTGATTGGTGTAAATGCGACAATGTGCCATGAGGCGGATTGCATAGAAAAGTTGTGAGATAAGCAAGTGTACAAGACTGCTTATATGAAACTTGACCATGTTAGGTCTAGCTTCATGATGCGGGTATGTTTTCAATGCAGTGGGATAAACAAACGTGGTGTCCAATTCGCGAATGGCAACTTGCCAATATGGATATAGATAAAAATATGTCAGCGGTACTAACCGTAACAACCTCTTTAACACGTTTTTTAGAGCGGCATTTTCATATGGCACTGACAGTACAGCTGCATGAACAATTTCTAGATAAGGTTACAGCTTCGGAAGCAGAGCTTCTGAGGTGTGAATGTGCTGCACCAGCCATTCGTAGGCAGGTATCATTATTGCACCGTGGCTCGGTGATGTTTGATGCCGAATCAGTATTGCCTCTGGAAGGATTACCCAAAGCATTAATGGATGAACTACAAGTTGGTAAGCGCCCATTGGCTAATTTATTATTGGATCAAGGACTGTCTCTGGCACGTTCTGATTTGAGTGTAACACAGGTGGAGCGCGGAGTGTGCGCAGGACGTTGGGCACGGCGCTCTGTATTACGTTCAGCAAGTGGTACGCAAGCCTTGGTTGTAGAAGTGTTTCAGGCTGAATTTTGGTCGCGTTTGCAATCGCTAACAATGCGAAAATAACGTGACAATTCATCCAATTGGTTCGTGGCGTGATTGGTTGAACCTGATGCGAGTGGATAAACCTGTCGGTTATTACTTGCTCTTATGGCCAACTTTATGGGGTTTGTTCGCAGCCTCTGGTGGGCATCCATCATGGCTGAATGTATGGGTGTTTGTTGGAGGTGTGGTCTTGATGCGCTCGGCGGGATGCGTGATAAATGATTATGCCGATAGGGGTTTTGACCCGCATGTTGAGCGTACAAAACAACGACCGATTGCGGCAGGAAAAGTATCACCCAAGGCCGCGTTGGTGGGCTTTACCGCTATGTTGTTGCTGGCTTTTATTCTTGTGTTGCAAACATCGCTGTTGATTGTTGAACTGGCTGTTGTGGGTGTTGTTTTGGCAGCTTTTTATCCGTTTATGAAGCGTTTCACCCATTTTCCACAAGCTTGGCTAGGCATGGCTTTTGGTTGGGGGGCAGTCATGGCATGGGCTGCGGAAACAGGCTC
>JAUZQS010000091.1 GCA_030950875.1 Mariprofundaceae bacterium
AACCAACGCGCCGCGTTAATATAAAGCTGGCACTGGTTGAGAAGTCTTGTATAGCAGGCAATCCAGACTGTGTGCTTTGCATATGTTTTAAAACCTGCAATAAACCCCAACCTCGGCCTTGATAGCGTTCTGATAATTTTGTGCCTTCACCTTTGAAATTTACATAATCCATGAGTGCGTAAGAGCCCATCGGACTGTGTGCTATATATTGGAATTGTTGTCTAATATGAGCACGGTTTTCTGGTGTAGCATGGCTTAATATGTTTGGCAGAGCATTGTTTAGCCTGTTTTGCATGAATTTAACCTGAAAAGCACGTGTTTTCAGTAAAAAAGAACGCAAACTCTGCATTTCACTTGTATCTTTGATGGTTCTGAAATGGTTTCTATTTCCCCAAGGGTTGCCCTGTTGCTTTAGTAACCATGCGGGGACTTCAACGCCGTTTTTCTGCATCCAGCCCAACAGTTTGGGAAAGCTTTCATCAAAGTGTTTTTCGGACTCCTTCACTCCTTCAGGGTACCAAATAAAATGGCCAATACCCAACGAGGCAAAGTCTTCACCTTTATTCCATGATGTCAGACAGCTAATTTGCGAAGCACACTCGTTCTGAAAAACCAGCTCTCCTATACGTTTTGATTCAGCTGTGGATAAATCAAAGGCGAATAGATTTGGCGTCCCGATAAATAAAAAAAGGGAGAGCCATAAGACCCTCCCCTTTTTTTCAAAAAACATCATGCGGCAAATCAGAATTTCCAGTTGAGGCCAACTGTTGCAACTGGATACCATTTCATTTTACTCAAGGAAGCATCTAGTTTTTTCTTTTCTGCAGCAATATTGGCAGCTAAACCTGCGACAGTATTACTTGTGCTAATAGTCGTCTTGGGTTGTCCCATATACAAAGCACCCAACTCAAAACTAAATCCAAATGGACTGCCACTCGATATAGCATCACCCCAACCTAAACCTATATATGGAGCAAATTTATTAAACTTAACTGTTGACTTAATTGTGCCAACTTGAGCAGTTGAATAAGATTGATTGTTGATCGTAAAATTGCCTGCCGCAGTTGGCGTTCCCGTCATGGATAATTTGTTGCCATTGTAATATGCACCACCAGTTAGGCGAAATTTTCCTGCAAAGGGATATACATCAGCTAATAATCCCACAGTTCTTAACTTTAGTTTAGCGTCATAACGCACAGAGGTATCAGTAATCGTTTTGTTATAATTAAACATATTTCCCTGTAGGCGGACATTAAGTAATGCAGGAACTACATTGGTCGTTGCTTCCAAACCAAAACCCAAAGTACCTGCTTTTAGCCCGACTGCAATATCTGCAGCTTGAGCAGGCACGCTCAATGTTAAAGCGGCGAGTAAAGGTAAATATTTCATTTTCATTATAAGAGAACTCCAGTTATCCAAGATTTATGGCATTATAGTCATATCTAAAGGTTATGCAATGTGACCCGCATCACCTGATTGTTATAATCTTGTACAATCACCTGGGAGCGAAAAAGAGCGTAAACTTCGGATAATGAAGTAAGGATAATGATTCCCAGCCCTAGCGGCCATAGACCTGCGACAATCAAAGCCGTGCCGATTATGAAAACAACAAGGTTTAATATGCCACGTAGCCAATGTCTCAAATAAAAGTGATACAAGCCTGATGTCCTCGTAAAAAGTCGCCATCAAGATTTTGAAGTGGTTGTCAAACTATTCAGAGTGGCATAAAAATCGACTGTAGGGCAAATGGTGAGCCTGTTTTCTTGAAGTTGCTCCTATTTTTTGCCAAGCTAGACTTTTTACGAGGACATCAAGCCTGAGGCACCCAGAAAGATTGTACCCAAGGCACCTTCTGATATTGAAATGACCTTATACCTAGATCCTGCAAGTGTTTGCACATACATAGCGCAACCTCTTGATTCACTTGAACTATTGAAAAAACACTCATCACCAATAAGGTGACGACGTGTTTTTTCAATACGCCATGCAAACCAATATCTTACACTCTGCACGTACAAACACTTGCAGGATCTAGGTTATATTCTTTATATACCATAGCTACGCCTCTAGCCACTGTTTAAGTGTTTCTAATGCACGCTCGGATACAGCGCGACGACGCTCGGCTCGTGAAAATCGGCGTTTTCCTTCACGTTTCTTGCCTGTAGGAAGCAACCCGAAGTTAATATTCATAGGTTGAAAGTCAGCCACACGTGTACCTGAAATATGGCCCAATAATGCACCGTGCGCAGTATCTGACGGTGGTGAAACAGGCTCATTTCCTATTGCAATATCTGCAAGAAAACGCCCTGCCATCAACCCCATCGATGCAGACTCTACATAACCTTCTACACCAGTGATTTGACCCGCAAATAATATGCGCGATTGTTTTTTCAAACGCAGTGTATTGTCCAGTAAAGCAGGCGACTTAATAAAGGTGTTGCGGTGCAACGAGCCCAAACGGAAGAACTCGATATTTTCCAGGCCTGGAATCATCGAAAACACACGCTTCTGCTCGCCATAGGTCATTTTTGTCTGGAATCCGACCATATTAAGCAGGCTTCCCATGCGATTATCGCGGCGAAGTTGAACAACGGCATAGGCTTTTTCACCTGTTTCAGGGTGATCCAAACCGACTGGCTTC
>JAUZQS010000092.1 GCA_030950875.1 Mariprofundaceae bacterium
TTTTCGTGCATCAAAATAGCTCAACCCTAGTTTCTGCATGGTTTCCATCCTTGAGCGCGCATATTCATGCCGAAGGGAATGTGCGCCACAGCTCCATCCTAAAACACGCTTAGATGCCGAGGAAAATGACTGTGACCAAGATTGCCCGCCACCAATCTCAAAATTAGTTATGTAGGTGATTTTTCTGTCAGTCACTTTCTTTGGTTGTTTCGATAAAAACTGTGACATAAGTTGAGCATGCAATAACTCAGGAACAAAAATCTCTCTTATTAATCCTCCCTTGCCACACACGGTCATTATTACACCTGTATCTAACCCTTTGAAGCGTAGATTAGACCACGCCCTATGATCACTTTTAGGCTGCTCTCTTGGATATTTAAGGGTTAACAACTCATGCGCTCTTACCCCTGTTGCCCCTGACAGCCTTGTTGAAAAGTTATTTTTTTCACTTTGATGATCTGTCACTAGAGCAACTTGCTGCGCAGTATAACATTTCTGTTTAGTTTGGTTTTCAACTTTTGATTTCACTTGCTTAAGTTTGACTGATAAAATCAACGCTAACGCTCGCCGCTCCACATCCAAATGCGACTGTACTATCTCATCTGATCGTTCTTCGAGAAATGCTGATGCAAGCAATGGTGTTAGCCCGCTTAGCCCATCGAAAAAGCCATTGAAAATACGCCATTGAATATAATTTTTAATTGCTTGCGAATAGGCATCCGAAGTTCGAAATGAATGAATTTTTCCGTCTTTTTTATTGCCATGGCGAGGAATACCAATTCCATCAAGCTGTGCAACAGCATGAGCGGCCTCTGATTTGGCACTTCTAAACCTTGCCATTATTACACTCAGGTAACTTTTTTAAATATCTCATTACCGTTGTATGACTCACAACTATCCTTTTTTTTCGTCGAAGCCACAGACAAATTTCAGGGTAAGAAGCCCCTTGTTTCCGAAGTAGGATTAGTTCACTACGGTATTTAACTAATCTAGATCGACAGTATCGCTTCTTTCTAATCACAGTCCGAAACTTTCTAACGTCATCAAGTTCAGAACTTGGGGAAAAAATTAATTCATCGTTCATTTGTTACTTCACCTTGTATTCAAGTGATTTGATCCATTCAATTGTCGTAGCCCGCATCCACACACGGCGACCACCAATCTTTAGAGATCGAGGCAGTGTCGAGCCTTCCTGTCCGCGGGATTGACGAATTCGGATAGCCCGCTCCGTGCAACCCAAAATTCGAGCCAAATCTCCAATATAAATAACCTGTTGATCATTTAAATCCATCTAATTCGCTCCTTGTGTTTCAAAAATCGTAAACTCACCTCCTACGAAGAATTGGGTTAAAAAAATATCATTACGCACATCTATTTACATGCGTATTTAGAAGGTTAAAATAGAATTCATGATTTTTTTTGAATTTATCAATATGGATTTGATGACCACGATTTCTTCGAAAGGGAATTTGGAAGAGCCTGTTAATAAATTTATTCAAGCACTGAAAGAAAGATGGTCTTTTCAAGAGCGTGCGAATGATCATTCTATGCAACCAGCCTTTAAAAGAACAACTTCTAACCTAATAGAGTTAACCCGAATGTTTTACCAAGAAGTTTTAAAATCCGATGAATTTCGTGACTTATATATTAGCTCAGGATATCAAGATTATGATAGTTTTCTCGCTAGTGATCACGACTTAGCTTCCTATAGTGGTATAATTGTAGTCCTAGCATTCAGGTCTGGTAATCAAGCGCTGTGGGATCTTTTTGAACTTAGCAGTAATTTAGTCAGTATATTCAATGAACAAGAGAAGGAAAAGAATGAAGGGTTTCGTCTCTGTGAAGCATGCTACCGTTTTTATGAAACCCAAGACTGGCGACAAGTTTATTGCCATATTCATTCTCAAAATCGAAATGAACGAGAGATGTTTTCTCGCCTTCAGCGACAGAGTCCTAGTCCATCGGGGGATCTCCATATTGAAAGACTGAAAAACAACTTACTCAACCCACCAGACCTTCATCACAACTATATCTTAGACATAGAAAAATATATTTTATCAAAGATTGAAACGTGTGGAATGAAAGACAAGAGTATTGATAAGGCATACAAGCTAGCGCGTTTTCTTACTGAGGGTTTATGCTCTGGGGATCATATTATAGAAATAGCCCTTTGGAAGCACCAAATTATTTCCAATCGTATTACTCTTAAACCTGGGCCACAAATAAAATATAGCACTGATAAAATCGTTGAGTTGAGGAAAAAGGGGGTTCCATGGAAGGAAATCGAATCGATGTTTGGTAGGTCGCGACAGATGCTCTACCGGTCCATATCTAAGAAGAAAACCAAATAGTCTGGTTGCATGTTGGTTGCACAGGCAATAAAAAAGGACCTACGATTTCTCGTAAGTCCTTGTTTTAATGGCGCTCCCTGAGCGAGTCGAACGCCCGGCCTTCTGATTCGTAGTCAGATGCTCTATCCAGCTGAGCTAAGGGAGCCAACTTCTTCTAATGGTTGAATGTTAACGTCCTTCAACCATATTTTCCAACCTGCATCATCCAGACCAAACAACTCTGGAAAATCCTGATACAGCCATCCACGATACATAAGCTTATCATCTTTGAGCAACTCAACGAATGCCGCCGCATTATGCACATTTTCATCATCAAGGAAAGACCCAGATTTAACGCGCAATCCTTGGGCTAATCCCAACACTCGAATTTTCCAAATTCCAAATTCAACTGGCTGCCCTTTAACCACAGACACAACCGTTTTACGTGCTGTATCCTTATGCAAAAAAAACAAATCAATATGACCTTCTCTTGCTTCTGCCCATGCAGGCAATACCGCATGCAAATCAGATACATGAACATCTTTTGGCACTTGCAATGGCAACTGCCACTGAATGTTATTCTCCTGCTTATTATCGCACCCAGAGCACAAAACCAACACCATCAAAAGCAAACCGACCCACAAAGAAGTGGCGGAGAGAGAGGGATTCGAACCCTCGATAGGAGTAAACCTATACACCCTTAGCAGGGGTGCGCTTTCAGCCACTCAGCCATCTCTCCAAGTCTCCGTGCGTCCAGTTTTCACAATACATTAACATCACAGCCAATCCATTGAGTGGCGCGCAGTATATGTTTCAAGTTGTGCATAGCAAGCATGTTTTATGATTCTTTGCGATGCGTCTTATAATAGTTTATCAAACCATTGGTCGAAGCGTCATGACTTTCTACTTTATCATCAAACATCAATTCAGGTAGAATTTTTCGAGCCAGCTGTTTGCCTAACTCAACACCCCATTGATCATAGGCATTCACACCCCAAATAATGCTTTGTACAAAAATTTTATGCTCGTACATGGCAAGCAGACTTCCCAATACACGCGGGTTTAATTTCTGAAATAAAATAGAGTTTGAAGGTTTATTGCCAGAAAAAACCTTATGGGGAAGCAAATCTTCCAGTTCCTCACCTTTAAGGGCAGTCGCTTCCAATTCAGCACGCACTTGCGACTCTGTTTTACCCAACATCAATGCCTCAGTCTGTGCAAAGAAATTCGACAATAAGATCATATGATGTTGACCAATTGGATTCTTACTATCAATCGGAGCCAAAAAATCACAAGGGATTAACTTGGTTCCCTGATGAATCAATTGATAAAATGCATGCTGTCCATTGGTTCCTGGCTCACCCCAAATAATAGGCCCAGTCGAATAATCCACGGCTTTGCCATCACGGGTAACTGATTTACCATTACTTTCCATATCCCCTTGCTGAAAGTAGGCAGAAAAACGGTGCATATACTGATCATAGGGTAAAATCGCATGCGAATCAGCATCCCAAAAGTTATTATACCAAACACCCAACATCCCCAAGACCACAGGAATATTCTCTTCCAATGGCGCGGTGCGGAAGTGTTCATCCATATCATGCGCACCTGCCAACATGCACTCAAAATGATCCATGCCTAAATAAAGTGCGATAGAAAGACCGACAGCACTCCACAAAGAATAACGCCCACCAACCCAATCCCAAAACTCAAACATGTGTTCGGTATCAATGCCAAAATTCTCAACAGCTTCGGCATTGGTTGAAACCGCCACAAAGTGTTTGGCAACAGCCGCTTTACTACCGCCACGCGTTAAGAACCAATTTCGTGCTGTCTTGGCATTGGTTAAGGTTTCTTGTGTCGTAAATGTTTTGGAAACAATCACAAATAAGGTTTGTTCACGGCTTAATCCCTTCAACGTTTCAACCATCTGTGTACCATCTACATTGGACACAAAATGTACTTTCAAATCATCCTTTGCATAAGGTTTAAGGGCTTCACAAACCATCACAGGGCCTAAGTCGGAGCCACCAATACCAATATTTACAATGTCTGTAATACGTTTTCCTGTACAACCCTTCCATTCACCACTGCGTACCTTTTCGGTGAAATTCCGCATACGATCTAGCACAGCGTTAATCTCTGGCATCACATCCTGACCATCGACTTTCATCGGGCGATTCGAACGGTTACGCAATGCCACATGTAATACGGCACGGTTTTCCGTATTATTAATAGCTTCGCCTGAATACATCCGATCACGCATATCTTCCACGCCGCGATCACGCGCCACATCCATTAAAAGCTTTTTTGTAACGTCCGTAAGAATATTTTTGGAATAGTCCACAAGCAAATCATTTAGTTGCAAAGAAAAACGCCCAAATCGAGTCTTGTCTTCTGCAAATAAATCACGCATATGAACATCTTTCATAGCATCATAATGCGTTTGTAAAGCTTGCCACGCTGAGGATTCAATCAATGTTGTCATATTTATAAGCCCCTTACTCTCAGCACAGTACCCTAACGTACACGGACAAGTATTTCACCTTGATATTTAAACCAAATAAATAAATTAAATTTGAAGCTCGTGCCCAATAAATTTGTAACTCTCCAGTACAACCACAAAATAGCTTGTAACTGTTCAGGTTGCCGCTCAGGACTTTTACAGATGGCTCATAAGTAAAGCGCTATGGGTTGGTGTCATCCAAGGCTTCTTTCACAAACCATGCCCCCGTAGTGCCCTCAATCCCTTTCATCGAAAAGGGCGGTAAGGCTTCATACTCAAAAGATCTTTTTAAGCGTTTTTTAGTTACATTACTAATAATAACTTCATGCTGTTTAGCATGAGAGGTCAAACGTGAGGCCATATTCACAGCATCGCCAATACAAGTATATTGCATGGTGCGTGTTGAGCCAATCGAGCCCACTACAACTTCCCCTGAATTTATACCAACTCCAATATGCACATCATCTTCTTCATATTTTTTCTGTTCAATATTAAATTTACCCAAAGCACCCTGCATTTCCAACCCGCAAGCCACGGCTCTATCTGCTGCATCCACCATGGCTAACGGCGCACCAAATAACACCATAATTTCATCGCCAATGAACTTATCAACAGTTCCACCATGTTTAAATACAATATCTACCACCATTTCAAAATAACGGTTAAGCATCGCTACAATACGTGTCGCCTCTGAATTATGTGATAAACGTGTAAAACCACGGATGTCCGCAAATAAAATCGTAACATCGCGTAATTCTCCACCTTTTTCCAAGCGTACAGCGCCACTCATAACCTGTTCAACCACACTGGGAGAAAGTAAGCGCTCAAATTGAGCTTTAGAACGCGCTTCCTGTTCTACTTTATGCAATAAATATGCATTGGCTATAGCCATGGCTATATATTGCACAATACCCGTTAAAAGCTGCAAATCTTTACGCGTAAACCCCGAAAGACCATGTTTTTGACTATCCAAATGCACAACACCAAGAAATTCTTCTCCGTCAACAATTGGAGCACACATCACGGATTTAATTCCCTGCATAATAAGGCTCGATGCCTGTGAAAAACGGGTGTCCTGACTCGCATCCGACAACAACACGGCCAATTTACTCTGCTGAACCTCCGCTAATATGGAGCCTGACACAACTAGCTGATCATCCGAATTCAAACGTGTGCGGACCACTTTCGGCACAAGCTCATCATGCTCTTTTTGATACAGCATAATCATACAACGGTCGGCGTGAAAAATACCCAACAGTTCATCAGCTGCACTTTCAAGCACCGTCGATAACTCACGATGTGCCCCCAACGTATGCATCAGCTCACTACCCAAACGCAGCTTTTCGTAGTCTTCACGCAAAACACTTAAATCTGCTACTTCACTTTCGGCATGAAATTGCTCTAGCCCCGCCACTTCAATACGATCATGCACCTGGCCGGTCTGTGACATACGCGAAATATCAACCATGCTCGCCAACTTATCATCTTCAGAAAAGGCATGGAAAATCAAATCAACTTTACCTAAAGTAATAATATCGCCATCAGAAAAAGGGTGCCTAGCAACACGTATTCCATTTAAAAATGAACCGTTGGAACTTCCCAAATCTTCAAAAATATAATATTCGCCAATATGCTTAATACAAGCATGGTGCTTAGATACCATAGGATCGTGCAAACAAATTACACTGTTCGGGTGTCGGCCTACCGTCACATTATCTTGGATAGAATAGCTATGCTCACCAGTGATATCACGTACTATAATCTTGGACATGAGCCTATCTTAGCTTATGAACAGCCAAACTGACAAATAACATCTATTTGTTATCATGCGCCAAGCAGGTAGTGTGACATCACAGAAAGGGGAATCTATGAAAAAACTTCATATTATTTTTATTGCATCTGAAGCTGCACCGCTCGCCAAAACGGGTGGTCTAGCCGATGTTGCGGGCGCTCTCCCTCAAGCCTTACGAAACTTAGGTCATAACGTTACTGTTATTATGCCTTTTTACCGTCTTGTCATTGAGAAAGCGGGCATTAAAACCAAGCCCACTGGTGATGTAATTGAGATGTGGACAGATGGTACTCAACGGCATTGCCCACTGCATAAATCCACAGTGGACGGGTTAAATTTTCTGCTCATCGAACAGGATGACTTATACTGCCGAGAAGGTATCTATGGCCCTGCAGGTGGAGCTTATGAAGACAATTTACTGCGTTATGTGCTCTTCGATCGCGTCGCACTGGAGGCTGCTGCCCTTCTGAAAACAAACATTGATATTATTCATTGCCACGATTGGCAAACGGGCATGATTCCATTATTGCTCAGAACCCAGTACCAACATCATAGTAACATAGCCCATGCTAAAACAGTTTTTACCATTCACAACCTTGCTTATCAAGGCGTTTTTCCAGCTGAATGGATGAGCCGATTGGGGCTGCCAAGCCATCATTTCAATCCAGGAAGTTTTGAGTTTCACCATCAAATCAACTGTATGAAAGCGGGTATTCATATGGCTGATACCATTACCACCGTTAGCCCCACTTATGCCAAGGAAATTCTAACACCTGAATATGGCTGTGCATTAGATGGTTTTCTACAACACCATAGCCACAAACTCACGGGCATTGTGAATGGCATTGATATGGAAAGCTTGAATCCGGCCAACGATAAAAACTTACCTGCCAACTACGCAGCAGGTAAGATAGCAGGTAAAAAGAAATGTAAGAAAAGTTTGCAAGAATCATGTGGCCTAGAAGTCTCAGATAACACCCCCTTACTCACCCTTATTTCCCGTCTTGCTGATCAAAAAGGCATTGATTTACTGCTCGCCAATGCTAAAAAATGGCTACAACGGGGTTATCAATTGGTTGTTCTCGGTTCGGGTGACCCACACAGTGAACTTCATCTAACAGAGCTCGCCAAGGCACATCCCACACAAATGTACTTTTTCTGTGGCTTTAACGAGGCACTTGCCAGTCAAATTTATGCGGGTGGTGATATTTTTCTTATGCCATCTCGTTTTGAGCCATGCGGCTTAGGGCAACTCATGGCCATGCGTTATGGCAATATTCCAGTGGCACGTAGCACTGGTGGCCTAAGCGATACTATTACAAGTTACCCAGAGAAAGATGCTACAGGGTTTCATTTTTCAGACGCTACACCTGAAGACTTTGACATAGCTTTGGAAGAAGCTATTGCCATCTACCATCAACCTCGCAAATGGTCGGGTATTCGCACACAAGCACTCAAACGAGATTCGTCTTGGAGTGCCTCTGCCCAAACTTATGCAACACTTTATGAACAACTCATTCACACATGAACAACGTTGTTTTAGCTGCGGATATAGGTGGCACCAATATTCGAGCTGCTGTTATTGATAAAGCAGGAAATATCTATGATGAAAAACGTCTCCAGGTCCATTTTAGCGATGGAAACGTTACCGAATCCAATGTCATTCAAACACTGACTGACTTTTTTAATGTTTTCATCAAGCGTCAACCCGAAATAAAGGCCGTTGGTATAGGCTTTCCTGGTTTTTTTATCGGTAATTCAGGCGTTTTGGCATCATCGCCGAACTTACCAAATCTACACAATTTTAAACTCGCGCATATGCTTTCCTATGTCTTAAACTTACCCGTCACAGCACAAAATGATGCTTTGTGCGCAGCGATTGGTGAACTACATTTTGGTGCAGCCAAAGGGCTAGAAAATCTACTGCACATCACACTTGGAACAGGTGTTGGCGGCGGACTTGTTTTGAATCATACTCCTTACACAGGTGAAGGTGGCATGGCAATGGAGTTTGGACACTTGCGTGTCTGCCATGATACATCCGCGCATCTTTGTGGCTGTGGTGGACATGGTTGTGTCGAGGCTTACGCGTCAGCTTCAGCAGTTGCATCACACTATTTCGAG
>JAUZQS010000093.1 GCA_030950875.1 Mariprofundaceae bacterium
GTGATTGCTGCAGGCTGTTTGATTGCGCAAGGTGTCCATATAGGCAAAGATTGTTTGTTGCATATGGGCGTTAAAGTATTGGCGGAGAGCCAGTTGCATGACAGGGTTATTTTACAAGCAGGTGCTGTGATTGGCTCGGATGGTTTTGGTTATGCTTGGAATGGTAAAGAGCATTTAAAAATTCCACAGGTAGGCAGGGTTGTTTTGCATGATGACGTGGAAATTGGTGCCAACACTTGTATTGATCGAGGTGCTTTGGGTGATACAGTGATTCAGAAAGGTGTTAAATTGGATAATTTGATTCAAATTGGACATAATGTTGAAATTGGTGCCTTGACAGTGATGGCGAGTCAAGCTGGCATTGCAGGTTCTACAACGGTGGGTAAAGGTTGCCAAATTGGTGGGCAGGCGGCAGCAGCGGGGCATTTGAATATTGGTGATGGTTGTCAGCTGGCGGCTCGAACGGGTGTAATAAGTAGTTTGGATGCTGGAGGCGTGTATGCGGGAATGCCTGCTATGCCACACCGCGCATGGTTGAAAACATCTGCTCTAATCATTCGACTGCCTGAAATTTGGAAAAAAATAAAAAGTATGTAACTATTCAGCATGGTTACAAAACAAGATGTAGCTGTTCAGATCGCAGCTGATTTGCCCGAGTTCAAGGCGAAAAAGCGGAACGTACGTGAGTATTTTTCAACGCTGATATCGTGTGAATCAGTGGCGAGCTGAATAGTTATAAAAACGTAAAGTAGGCGGGTTGTTATGTCTGTTATAAATATCGATGAAATTATGAGTTTTTTACCACATAGGTTCCCTTTTTTATTGGTGGATAGAGTATTGTCCTTTGAAGAAGGTACTTCAATACGTGCATTGAAGAATGTTACGGTAAATGAGCCGCACTTTATGGGGCATTTCCCAGACTTTCCTGTTATGCCAGGGGTTTTGATTGTGGAAGCAATGGCCCAAGTGGGTGGAATACTGGCATTTCAGTCAGCACCAAAAGATCAGGAGTTTTTGGTATACTTTACAGGTATTGATGGTGTTCGGTTTCGCAAACCTGTTCGTCCGGGCGATCAACTTATTCTCGAATTGACATGTTTACGTCGTCGTGGGCATATGTGGAAGTTCAAAGGCGAAGCTTTTGTTGATGGAGAGCTGGTTTGTTCGGGTACATTGATGGCAACCCTGATGCCAAAGGATCAAGTATGAGTGTTTCTATTCATCCTTCATCGGTCGTTTCAGATAAGGCTGAATTGGGTGAGGGCGTTTGTATTGGTCCTTTTTGTGTGGTTGATGAATATGTTCGTGTGGGTGATGGAACGCAATTAATTTCTCATGTGGTTTTGAGTGGGCATACAACACTTGGTAAAAACAATCGCATTTTTCCATTTGCAAGTTTGGGGCATGAGCCACAAGACTTAAAATACCATGGCGAGCCTTCAGAAGTTGTAATCGGTGATAACAATACCATTCGTGAAAATGTAACCATTAATCCTGGCACTGAGGGTGGCGGCATGATCACCCGTATAGGAAATAATAATTTATTGATGGCTTATTCGCATGTTGCCCATGACTGTTTGTTGGGCAATGATATTGTTATGGCAAACTGTGCGACATTGGCAGGCCATGTATGTGTGGATGATGGCGCAATTATTGGTGGGATGTCTGCGATTCACCAATTTTTACGCATTGGCCGTTACGCTATGATTGGTGGCATGAGTGGCATTGTGAAGGACGTGCCGCCGTTTTGTTTGACGGCGGGCGGTTATCGCCCTGGTTTGGCAGGTTTAAACCTTGTTGGTTTAAAGCGTCAGGGTTTAGGCTTGGAACGCGTTCGCATGCTTAAAGAGGTATACCGCATACTTTTGCAAAGTAATGATAGTTTGGATCAGCGTTTGGCAGAAGCCAAGGTATTGGCAGAAGGAGATGGCTTGGCTGAGCATTTGGTGGCGTTTGTGAGCACATCCAAAAAAGGTTTGACTGTCCACCGTAGAGAGCAGTCGTAGGCCTTGTTAGGTTTAGGTTAAATGTATGTCTAAAAAAATTGGCTTGATTGCGGGTTATGGCGAATTTCCGCTTGAATTGACGCGGTCATTGAATGATAAAGGCTTCGAAGTGCATGTGGTTGCTGCACGAGAGGAAACTTCGCCTGAAATTGAACAGCTTGCAGCATCGGTTTGTTGGTTACATGTTGGAAAAATCGGTGGCATGATCAAAGCTTTTCAAGCGGTTGATGTTAAACAAGTGGTGATGGCTGGAAAAGTTCAGAAACTACACTTATTCCGAAATTTTCGGCCTGATTTTGTGGCGGTAAAAGCCTTGTTAAGTCTTTCGGATCGCCGTGACGATTCGATCATGTTGAAAATCACCCAGCTTTTATCTGATGCTGGCATTACAGTATTATCGCAAGTGGCGTATGCAGGTCAGATGATTGCACAAGAAGGCTTGCTGTTTGGCGTACAGCCGTCAAAGCAACAAATACAAGATATGCATTTTGGCGCTATACAGGCCAGTGGTATTGCCGCCTTGGATATTGGGCAGACTGTGGTTGTGCAAGAGGGTGCGGTATTGGCTGTGGAAGCCATTGAAGGTACGGATGAAGCTATAAAACGTGGTGGAAGTCTTGGTAATGGTAAGGCTATGGTGGTGAAAGTTGCAAAGCCAAACCAAGATTTGCGTTTTGATGTACCAGCTATCGGCCCTGATACGTTGCATACCATGCATGCGGCTGGCTGCAAGGCTTTGGCTGTAGAAGCTGGTTGTACATTATTGATCGAGCGTGCCCAACTAGGAGCCTTGGCTAAGAAATATGGTCTGTGTATTTTTGGAATAGCGGTTGAACACCAAGTCTAAAACCATCGATGTTTTTATCAGTGCCGGTGAAGCATCGGGTGATATGCATGCTGCAGGTGTTATCAAGGCTCTAAAAAAACAATATAAAGATGTTTCTGTGGCTGCTATAGCTGGCCCAGCCATGCGAGAGGCTGGTTGCGAAGTGTTATGCCCCATGGAATCGTTGAATGTGATGGGTATTGGCGATGTTTTAAAATCGTTGCCGCGTATACACCGTATTGGCAGGGATATATGTGATTGGGCTGAACAGACGAGACCTGATGTGGCTATTTTAGTGGATTTTGCAGGCTTTAATATGCGTTTGGGTGAGAAATTACGTCAGTTGGGTATCCCCGTCCTTTATTATATTGCACCTAAATTGTGGGCATGGGGTCATTGGCGTGTAAAGCGTTTGCAGCGAGCCCAGGACTGTGTGGCGTGTATTTTGCCTTTTGAAGAAAAATGGTTTTCTGATAAGGGAATTAAAGCTTATTATGTTGGTAACCCGAGTGCTTTTGGGTGTGGTGATGGCTGGAGCCAAGAGGCGTTAAAAAAACGCTTGGATATAGCGCCGAGCACACCTTTACTGGCTTTATTACCAGGTAGCCGGCGCAGTGAATTGGCGATACATGCGGGTTTGTTGGCGGAAGCTTATTTGAAAATTAGAGTGCAGCTTCCAGAGCTGAAAGCTGTAACTACACGTGCGCCAGGGGTGAGCGACCAACAACTTAAACCCTTATTGGATGCGGGGATTCAAGTATTGGAACGTTTGGAAGCTGGCTATGCCCTACGTGCTGATGCCGCGATTGCAGTTTCTGGTACTGCAACATTAGAATTAGCATTGTGGAATGTGCCTACTGTATTGGTGTATAAAAGCTCACCATTCACTATTTGGTTGGCTCGTAAGCTGGTGGGGACGAGATGTGCGGGTTTAGCCAATATTTTATTGGATGATAAACCGGTCATGCCTGAATTGATTCAAGAACAGGTCACCTTGGATGCAATGCTTAAAGAAGTGTTACCTCTATTGAAGAAAGAGGAAGCAGCTATGCTGCAAAAATCTTCATTTGATGTTCTTCGGCAACGTTTTGGAGATAAAAACCCCAGTGAGTCTGTAGCGAAAATGGCACTTGAGATGGTCAGCGAAAGGGTTTAATGAAGGGAGCCACTTGCAAAACTCTGGGTGGATGAGTGGCAATCCCACTTCGAGTGCAATTTTAGGCTGGAATGAGGGGCATGGTGGTTCCATGCATCGAAATTCTAGCCTGAAAATGCGCCAGAGTAGGGAAGTCAATCGCCGCTCATGCGTTTTGCAAGTGGCTCAAAGGTTTATTCGCGCCCCATACGCATCGCAAAGTCTTCTCTATATACTGAGTTGGCGAAGCCTTCTTCATATTTAATACGATCATTTTCAATGAGCTGTTGCAAGTGTTGATCAAAGGTTTGACTGCCATAAAGAGAGCTTCCTTCTTCCATTGCCTTGGGAATTTCTCTCCAGCGATTTGTATCTAAAATAAAATGTCTGATAACGGAGTTGCAAACCATAATTTCGACTGCAGCAATACGCCCTTTGCCCGATTTCAGTGGAATGAGTTTTTGTACGATAATAGCCCGTAGATTTTCAGATAGGCGCTCACGAATGGCACCTTGTTCATCCAACCCAAATGCAGACATCATGCGTTGCATGGTTCCGATAGCTGTTGTTGCATGAACAGTTGCCATAACAAGGTGGCCTGTTTCTGAGGCCTGCAGAGCCAATTGAATAACCTCTCGGTCCCGTGCCTCGCCGGCAACAATGACATCTGGAGCTTCACGAAGTGCATCTGTGAGACCTTGCGAGTAGTTTTCAACGTCGCTACCTAGCTGACGTTGGCAGACAGTGCCCTTATGCACTGTTTTATAGTTGAATTCTATGGGGTCTTCGATCGTTATGACATGCACGGGTTTATTCATAATCATATGGTTAATCATAGCGGCCATAGTGGTGCTTTTTCCTGAGCCTGTGGCTCCAGCCATTAAAATTAAACCATTGCGTGTGTTGTTGCACAAGTCGCAAATAACAGGGGGTAGGTGTAGGGCATCAAAGGTGGGAATTTCTTGTGGAATAATACGTGCAATAATACCAAAGTTATCATGGGTGCGCATGATATGAACTCGGAAGTGGGCAACCTTCTCTAAGGAATATTGAAAATCTTCGCTTTGAATGGATTTAATATCAATATTACGGGGTACTTGTCGTATCAGGTGCTGTATCATCTCTTTGATAAGAGGTTGTTCTGGAGGCGAGACCTTATCAGGGGAAATTGTTACAACGGCACCATCAATACGCATGCGAACGCGGTCACCTGTACGAATCATTAAGTCAGATGCTTTGTGTTTGTGTGATGCCAATAATAGGTCATCAATCATGTGCCAATCATTAGCCATTATATTTTTAAATCCCCAGATGAGCTAGCCGAAAGCTCATCAATGTTACCACCCTTGCTATCGCCCCCTTCCAGTTTGGTCATTTTTATTTTTAGACGCAAATCATTAATTGCATCAGCATGTACCAAAGCTTCACCTTCGCTAATAAAGCCATCTTTCCATAGCTGAAGTAGGCATTGATCAAAGGTTTGCATATGATAGTTTTTACCGTTGGCCATAGACTCTTTGATTTCAGTAATATTCCATTTTTCAATCAAATCAGAGATACGCGGTGTATTCATTAGAATTTCGATAGCTACTTTGCGCCCACCATCTTGTGTTTTTACCAAACGCTGTGATAAAATAGCTTTCATATTCATGGCTAAATTTAGACGTACTTGTGGATGCATTTCCTCTGGGAAAAAGTTTAATACACGTTCCAATGCTTGATTGGCATTATTGGCATGCAATGTCGCCATGCAAAGATGTCCTGTTTCAGCAAATTCAAGAGCATGCTCCATTGTTTCACGGTCACGAATTTCACCTATTAGAATAACATCGGGAGCTTGTCGTAAGGTGTTTTTCAAAGCGGCTTTGAAGGTTTCTGTATCTGTACCTACTTCCCGTTGAGTAATAACACTTTTTCTGTGTTGATGAATAAATTCAATAGGATCTTCAATGGTGATGATATGACCTGCTTGATTACGGTTGCGATGGTCAATCATGGTTGCCAGTGATGTTGATTTGCCTGAGCCTGATGCCCCGACCATAATAACTAGACCACGTTTGGCCATAGAAACTTCCTTGAATATATCAGGTAATCCCAGTTCATCAATAGTGGGGACTTCTGTCGTTATTTTACGGATAACCATACCGACATCGCCACGTTGTCGAAAAATATTAACACGGAAGCGGCCCATGCCTTCGTAGGAAAGAGCAAGGTTCATTTCCATATCGGTGGCAAAAGCAACACGCTGTTTTTCACTCATAGAAGAATTAGCCAATTGCTCGGTTTGAACTGAGTTTAACGGGGCTTGCTTTAAAGGAATAATAGCGCCATTGATTCGATAGGATGGCGGCATGCCTGATGTGATATATAAATCAGATGCATCTTGTTTAACCATGACCATCAATAATTGTCGAATGGAAAGCTTTTGAGGTTCGTTAGCACTCATAGTGTTTAATCTCCTGAAACAGTATCGTTCATATTAGCCGCCAAATAATTTTTTATTTTGGCATTTTTCCAGTGCAGCTTGCTGGGTAATTTTGCGACTTTTAACCAGTTGTTGAAGGTTCATGTCCAGTGTTTGCATGCCTTCACGTTGCCCCGTTTGCAACACAGATACCATTTGTGGTATTTTATTTTCTCGAATTAAATTTCGAATCGCGGGTGTGCCTAACATAATTTCATGGGCAGCCACTCGTCCAGTTCCATCGGCTGTTTTCATTAATGTTTGTGAAATAACAGCGCGAAGAGATTCGGAAAGCATGGCTCGAACCATTTCTTTTTCAGCAGCTGGAAATACGTCAATAATTCGGTCAATGGTTTTAGGTGCTGATGAGGTATGCAACGTTCCGAAAACCATATGGCCTGTTTCTGCCGCAGTTAATGCTAGGCTGATGGTTTCTAAATCGCGCATTTCGCCCACCAGAATAACATCAGGATCTTCACGCAAGGCACTTTTGAGTGCATTGGCAAACGAATGGGTATGCGGGCCTTTTTCACGTTGTGAAATAAGACAGCTTTTTGATTGATGTACAAATTCAATGGGATCTTCAATGGTAATGATATGACCTTTTTCATTTTCGTTGCGGTAATCCATCATGGCGGCAAGCGTGGTAGATTTACCTGACCCTGTTGGACCAGTCACCAAACAAATTCCGCGTGGCATCATGGCAATCGCTTGGAAAATTTCGGGGCACTTTAATTGATCTAAGGTGAATACTTCAGTGGGAATAACACGGAATACTGCGCTCATGCCATTATTTTGTTTAAATACATTTACACGAAAACGGGCAATATCGCCAAGAGCAAAAGAAAAATCCAGTTCCAAATGCTCTTCAAACATTTTTCGCTGAGTGTCATTCATAATATCATAGATCATGGCCTGTACAACACGATCTTCCAATGCTGGCATCTTAATACGTGTCATATCGCCATAAATACGAATCATCGGAGGCTCACCAGAAGCAAGGTGTAAATCGGAAGCACTATTTTTTACGGTAAAAGCAAGTAACTCTGAAACATCCATATTGATACGTCCTGTTGAAAAAAGATATGCCTATAGCATAGGCAGCTATGGCTTGGTGAGCAAGTTTATTGGCATATCTTTTGTAATATATATCTGACCACTTGAATCAATAATGAGTGCCTGCAAAGGTATTTTTTCAGCTATTTTTATTGCATCTTTTCCCAATACAAATAAAGCCGTGCTCCATGCATCAGCAATGGTGGCATTGGAAGCAATGACTGTGACGCTTTGACTGTTATAACTAGACTGACCCGTTTGAGGGTTGAGAATATGATGGTAGCGTTTACCGTGACTTATAAAATAACGTTCGTAGTCACCCGATGTTACAATACTAACATCCCCATGCAATGATAAAGTGGCGATAATGTTGTCTTTATGACGAGGGTCGCGAATGCCAATATGCCAATCGTTTTTTCCATGTTTGCCAATTAAGCGGATGTCGCCTCCGGCATTAATCATGGCATTTTGGATGCCATATTTTTTAAGCACCTCAATACCACGATCAATGGCATAACCTTTGGCAATGCCACCAAAATCTAGTTGGCAGGATGGGGTAGTGCGTGACCATTGTTTGGCTTGGTGTTGGAGGCAGTTTTTTGTACCAGGTAAAAGTTTTTGAATAGACGCTAAGGAAGGCGGTGTGTTTGGAGGCTCGGGGTTGGAAAAGCCCCAAAGTTTGTTTAGTGCGGCAAGTGTAGGGCTAAAAGCACCATGACTTTGTTGTTCAACATTCAAGGCGATTTCAAGGAGTGTATTGACTTCAGGGGTAAAAGTGAAAGAGCTGCGTATAGGAAGTTGATTGAAGTCTTTGATGCTATTGGCCTTATCACCATAAATAGTGAATGTATCTTCAATACGCTGCATTTCTTGAGCTGCTTTGCGGATAGCTGTCATGGCAATATCTTTATCAGCATCAACAATGGTGAAACTTACCAATGTGCCCATCATAAAACGAGTTTCATGGATATCTTTTGGGGAATAGTCACAAGATAATAAAAAACTTGTGATGGTGATTAAGAGTAGTGTGTAAATGTGTCGCATGCGCTTAGCTTGGTTGGAATAAATAGGATTTCAAGTTTTTATAGAACTTTGTAAAAATGCAACTGTTTAGCACGGTTACAAAATAAGATGTAGCTGTTTAGATTACCGCTGATTTGCCCGAGATCAAGGCGAAAAAAACGGAACGTACTCGTGTACGTGAGTATTTTTCAACGCAAATATCGTGTGAATCAGTGGCGAGCTGAATCGTTGCGTAAAAACTTGCATGGAACTTGCTTGTGATAAAGTTGGATACATTCTAAGAAAAAAGGATAAGCCGTGAAAAACATACCTCCTATGCGTTCATTCTTACCACAAGAAACGGTGGCAATGATTGAGAAATATGGCTCAGATCTCTCTGGAGACTTAGCATTTGATCAAGAAATGACTATTTTATTCAGTGATATGCGCGGATTTACTGAATTAGCAGAAAAATATGAACCACGTGAAGTTTACGCAACAATCAATGCCAGTTTATCAATGCAGACAGGAATTATTATGCGCCATGGGGGCAGTATTAATAAATTTCTTGGTGATGGTTTATTGGCATGTTTTTCAGGTGAGAATAGGGGAGAGCAAGCATTGTTATGTATGCTTGAATTAATAACTGAGCTGCAAAAAAGTGAAAGCTCATCTGATAAATTACCTTGCCGTGTCGGTTTTGGCATGCACGATGGACATGTACTATTTGGACTGCTTGGTGATGAAATGCGTAAAGAGTTTGCGGTGATTGGTGATGTGCCCAATACAGCTGCGCGTTTGTGTGGGATTGCCCAACCTTTTCAGGGCTTAATGACTGAAGCTTGTATGCGTATCATTCCTGATGATTTGGCCAAAAAATATTGTCGATACCTGAATTCTGTTTATTTTAAAGGTAAACGAGATGGTATGGATGTATTTTATGTGGATGTTGAATCATAGCCCGTGTTATTACACATAATAGACCCGAAAGACGCTTGGATTGTATTGACTGTGTAGGTTGTACTAAGTCCAGTGGGCTCTTAGGGTGGGCTCCAAGTAATTAAAAAATTAATGCAGTGAATAGTGAACATATGTGTTCTATTATTTAGCGATGAGTTACAAGGAGATGCATGTGAGCAATAGCTTTGGTGCGCGTAAGACCCTGATGGTAGACGGTAAAGAATATACATATTACGATGTGAATGAAGCAGGTGATACTGCACACTTACCATTCTCGATGAAAATTCTTTTGGAAAACATGTTACGCCGAGAAGATGGCGATGTAGTGAGTCGTGCTGATGTTGAGGCGATTGCGCAGTGGGATGCTAAAGCTGAGCCAAGTAAAGAAATCGCTTATATGCCTGCTCGCGTATTGATGCAGGATTTTACAGGTGTGCCTGCGATTGTGGATTTGGCCGCCATGCGTGATGCCGTGGTCGCATTGGGTGGTGATACTTCAAAAATAAACCCGTTGGTGCCGGCTGAGTTGGTTATTGACCATTCGGTGCAAGTTGATGTATTTGGTTCGGATGCGGCGTTAGCACAAAATTCAGAGCTTGAGTTTAAGCGTAATAAAGAACGTTATAATTTTTTAAAGTGGGGTCAAAATGCCTTTGAAACATTCAAGGCTGTACCACCTGACATGGGTATTGTGCATCAAGTAAACTTGGAATATTTGGCACGTACAGTGTTTGTGAATGATGAAGGCGTGGCATACCCTGATACTTTGGTTGGCACTGATTCTCATACCACCATGATTAATGTCCTAGGCGTGCTTGGTTGGGGTGTGGGTGGTATTGAAGCGGAAGCTGCCATGTTGGGTCAGTCAATTTCCATGTTGATTCCTAAAGTCGTCGGCTTTGAATTGACAGGCAAACTACCAGAAGGTGCAACGGCCACCGATTTGGTGCTGACGGTTGTTGAAATGCTTCGTGCCCATGGTGTGGTGGGTAAGTTTGTTGAATTTTATGGTGCAGGACTTAGCACATTGCCTTTGGCAGACCGTGCAACGATTGCCAATATGGCGCCAGAATATGGCGCAACTTGTGGTATTTTTCCTATTGATGATGAAACCTTGAACTATCTGCGTCTATCAGGCCGTTCAGAAGAAAATATTGCTTTGGTTGAAGCGTATGCCAAGGCACAAGGCATGTTTGGCTCAAATTCATCAGCGCAATACAGTGAAACCTTGGGCTTGGATATGTCCACAGTGGTGCCATCCTTGGCTGGGCCAAAACGGCCACAAGATCGCATCGCTTTAAGTGATTCAAAAGCAGCATTTCAAAAAGATGTTGCCAATATTAAGGCAGAAGCAGGTCTTGATACACATGCGATAACAACCACAATGAATGGCAAGGAAGTCATCATTGATAATGGCGCGGTGGTGATTGCAGCGATTACTTCTTGTACCAATACATCTAATCCATCAGTCATGCTGGGAGCGGGTTTGGTCGCCAAAAAGGCTGCTGCACTTGGTTTGAAATCTGCGCCATGGGTAAAAACATCATTGGGCCCTGGCTCAATGGTGGTGACGGAGTATTTAAAAGGTGCTGGTTTGATGGAGCCATTAAAAGAGCTTGGCTTCCATGTTGTAGGTTATGGCTGTACGACTTGTATTGGCAATTCAGGGCCATTGCCTGTGGAAGTATCCAAGGCGATTGCAGAAGGCGATTTGGCAGTGACATCTGTCTTATCAGGTAACCGCAACTTTGAAGGCCGAGTTCATTCCGAAGTGCGTATGAACTACTTAGCATCCCCACCCTTGGTGGTGGCTTACGCCATTGCGGGCACCATGAATATTGATTTGTATCATGGTGCTCTTGGGCAGGATAGCCAAGGCAATGATGTATTCTTAAAAGATATTTGGCCGACGCAGGCAGAAGTTGCAGATGCAGTGGC
>JAUZQS010000094.1 GCA_030950875.1 Mariprofundaceae bacterium
CAACCATAAAATAGCTGTAGCTGTTCAGATTACCTCTAATTTTTCAGATGGCAAGGCGAAAAAGCGGAGTTTACTACTGTAAATGAGCACTTTTCAACGCCGCTATCGGGGAAATGAGGGGTGAGCTGAATAGTTACAAAATAACATTCATTTGGCTGGTGTATTCAGCCTTGATAACTACTCGCAGACAGAGCAATTCTTTCTGCCAAGCTACGCACTGCCATGGAAAGGAAATTGGTTAAATCCGAGCCTTGCCGATAGTTAGCTGAATGCAAATTCGACACACGGCCATCTGCAACGAATTGGAATGCACTCCCCCATTTTTCAGTATGACGCTGATCATACACTGCAATTGGAATGCCCCCATTTTGCTTAATCAATGAAAAACATGGAATATCAGTATAACCATCACCCACAAATACCATTTGATCCAACGGAATCCGCACCTGATCGGCAGGTACACGCTTATTCACTGCAAAAGGTTCGCCGCGTGATTCTTTGCCAACAATACCTTTCTGAACTTGAAAGATATAACGTGTCTTATCTGTAAAACTGATAATTTTACGTGGTGTCACTGCATTTCCGTCCTCATTATAATGGAACTCCGACGCCCAAATATCAGTAAACTCATGGGCAATATGCGTATGTCTTAAGACATCACCGATACCACTACTAATAAGATAGAACTCTAGCGTCACCTGTGGGTTTGCTTCTTTTACCACTTGCCTTAAGTGTGGAAAAATATCTTCAACACCATCAAATAACGGTAGTTCTCCACCCCATTTCGCCAACGATTTTTGCGTCAACGGTCTAATATGTTTCTGCCGAGCGGCATCAATCATATGCGTTAAATATGCTGGCACAGGATCCCAATCTTCAGCCATCATATTGCCAACATGTTTCCAAAACCCGTCCAGGTCTTTTAAGCCTGCATGCTCGAGAAACCCTGTGGTGCTATCAGGGCCCAAGGTGTCATCAAAATCAAAAATAACTGCGATTCTTTCCTGCACTATCCTCTCCCTTATGTTAATTTATCAGGTACTTGTAATTCATCCGCTTCAACATACACACAGGCTGGATAAACTGGTCCAATATCAACCATTATCCATTGCCCACCACGCTTACCCAACTCCACATCCAATACATCTCCTTCACATAAATAGGAAATAATTTCCAAAGGCAGGCTGACAGGGCCAATCAATTTATCTTGATCATCAAAACCCATAAACACATGTTTGGCATTTATATCAATCGAATCAATACGCGCATGCCCTTCAACAAATGATTCAAAACGTTTACCTCGCAAACGTGGCGAAACGCCACCTCCCAAACGTACAAAATATAATAATAAATGCGCAACTTTGGTGGCACGCGATGAATCAGGCACAACATCATCCAAAACATCAACAAATGTTTCATGTTTCACATCATCCAGCCAAGCTTTATGATGCATAAAATCAATCCAAGCACGCAACACTTTCGCAAACAGTTCCACGCCCAAACTATCTATGGCTGGTTCACGCAATAAATACCAACCAAGAAAGTCTCTGACATGCTCGGCATCGATCTGTGATAGTAACAAACCTCCCAACTCTGCCGTTCGCTCCATATCTCCCTCAAACAACTTCTCAATATAGCCTTCCAGAGCTGCTTCCCACTCATCCAATAACACATCATCCATTTCCGCTTCATCTTGAAATAAATCAGAGTAATATAATAGATAATCTGCAAACATTTCCGTGCAGGTTTCAGCATCATCTGTTTTCAGTGCATCTTGATGATCAAGGCTCATTACAAACTGATCCATAGCCTCTTGTACTTTAATGTTCGTATTCCTGGCCACTTATTTCACGCCAAGAATAAACGCGGCAATCTGCCTTAACGCATCGGCATTCACATCCACACTTGGCATATTTGACAATCGACCACTCGTCGCCCGTCGTAATTGTGGAATAATTTCTTCAACCGTTGCTGGAAACTTGGTTTTCTGATTGACTGCCAAAGCCCCCAACCCCAATTTATCTTTCTTATCCCCACCCACTGTATGACACGATGCACACTTAGCCAACCAAACTGCTGAACCCAAGCTTTGGGATTTATGCTGCACACCCTCACTACCGCCTGAAACCTGTAGCTTACTGACCTTGCGCTTTGCAGTTTTGCGGTATTTTTCTGGAACATTCATTGCATCATCCGTAAAATGGGTGATACCACTAACATCTTTCCACTGATAAATATCTGCTGCCGATGCCACCCACACAGAACAACATGCCATCAATAAAGCTCCTACCATCAATCGTAGCATGGCAATCTCCCTTGAACCTCTTTAAATATTCGTAAATTTCGTCCGCACCTTGTCGTAGGCACAGCGCAAAGCTATCGTTGCGTAAACTTTAGCATAGAATATCTTAACCCGCATTATTCATGAATCCCCCAGAGGATACTCTCTTGCTGCGCAATTCACCTGATCGGCATGATGATTGCCCAGAGGCTTTGTTTGCAACAACTTCTGAAGAAGAAGTTCGTGGCAATGCATACGAACGACTGACTAGGTGAATGCGCTCTGCGCAGAGAAGGTGCCCTGGGGTAAGAAAGATTTGCTGCGGACAAAGGAACCAGCAAGGCCGCGGTAGCATTTGTGAACAATACGGGTTAGAAGGCTTCCCAAGCCGAACATTACACAGGAGAATATGATGCAGATCAATTCAACAAGCATTCGCGTAGGCCATGTCCTAGAAGTGGATAGTATCTTATGGCGCGTTATGAAAACACAGCATGTCACACCGGGTAAGGGTGTGGCTTGTATGCAAGTTGAAATGCGTAATATTGAAACAGGCAACAAAACCAACAAACGTTTCAACTCAACTGAACGCGTTGAACGTGCTGTATTATCACAAGTTAAAATGCAATACTTGTATTCAGATGGTGAAGATTATCACTTCATGAACACTGAAACCTATGACCAAATCACCTTGGGAAAAGATATGTTAGAGAATGCTTTGCCATATCTATTACCAGAGATGGAAGTTGTCGTAGAATTTCATGAGGAGCGGCCTCTTAATGTTCAAATGCCTAAAACAGTTATTCTTGAACTGGTCGAATGTGATGCTTCTATCAAAGGGCAAACAGCAACCAGTTCATACAAACCTGGCAAGCTGGAAACAGGTGCTTCCATCATGGTTCCTCCATTTGTTGAGTCAGGGATTAAAATCAAAGTCAACACAGACAACGGCGAATATATCGAGCGCGCATGATGCGGCTGGCATGCCTTTTGGCACTCACTGCCACATTGCTATTCACCGCCCCTGCATGGGGCGGTGAATCAAAGTTATCACTCAACAGTGTCTTACATATCGTATTAAATAATCATCCAGATTTGGCATTGGCGCGTATTCAGGAACAAAGCTTACACATTGAGCGGCAGAATATTGAAGGCATACTGGATCCTAGGATTTCCTTAGCTGGCAGCCTATCCGATGAGACAACACCAACCACAAGCCCCTTTGCGCCATCAGGAAACAGCATTCGACTCCTCTCTGGTAATATTACAAAACTTCTGACTGATGGTGCCACATTAAAAGGAAGCTTTAATTATAGTCGTACAAAGGTCAGTTATCCAGGCAGTGTCCCTACCTTTTTTCAAGCAACTATTAATCCAACATATCAGCAACAAATTGATTTAATTTATCGTTACCCATTATTGCGGGGTCATGGAAACCCTACCTATAACGAACAAATTACCAGCAATCAATTCAATGAACAAGCCGCACGTTGGCAAGTTGCCATCCAGCAAGAACAGTTAGCTGCCCAAGCTATTCGCCTTTATTACCAAATAGCATCCAATGTTATTGCCAAAAAACTTGCTAAAGAAGCAGTGCTTCGTGCAAATAAGTTGTTAAATTATCAAAAAAAACGTCAACAATTCGGGCTTATTGATGACACAGATCGCCGCCAAACAGAGGCCTTGCTTGCCAGTCATAAAATGACCCTTGCCAATGCTAAGGCAACACTAAATAGTAGCATAACCGCCCTTAATCGCTTAATGCTACGTGATGCCACACAACCGATTCAACCTAATATTAACGTCACATCACAGACTTTTAAAATAGCTCCCATCCAAACATGGTTAGAGCAAGCCAAGCAACAGCGCCCCATCTTCCATATGCTGGATGCCCAATTGGCAGCCAATGATGCCACATTAATACTCAATCACGATCAACACGATACACAGGTAGATCTGATTGCCCAAGTTGGTAGCCGTTCGTTATCGGGTTCCGCAGGTTATACCTTTGGCCAAGGTTTCACCCTTAATGACCGTTTTATATCTATTGGCGTTGAATTAAACGACACCTTGGGTGGAAAAAGCACCCAAGCAGCGATTCTAAAAACTGAATTAGAACGTGAACGTATTCACTTACTACGCAAGCAAGCCATCGAAAATATTGAGACTGCGTTAAGCAATGCCCTTACCTTTTATCATAATGGTAAAATGATAAAGGCTGCTTCCAAACTACATGAGCAAGCTGAACAAATAAAATTCACAACCGAACTAAAGCGTTACCGTGATGGTCGCTCTGATACCGCTACGCTTATCCAATTTGAGGGTGACTTGCGTAATGCTGAATTACAGGCTGCATTACAAGACATCCAAATTCAACTTTCAAAGCAACAGATTGAACTGGCTACGGGCAATCTTCTGAAGGATTTGGATATTACCCCATGACAGCACTGATTGCCTTTTTTGTGCGGCGTGGTTTGGTCGTCAACCTACTATCGTTAATGTTACTTTTTGGTGGTGTCTTTGCGGCCTTTCATATTCAACGTGAAGCCTTTCCTAGTGTTAATTTTGATGTCATTGTCATCTCTGCGGTATACCCAGGAACATCGCCACATGAGGTCGAGAACCTTCTGCTTACCCCTATTGAGCGTGAGTTAAAAGGCATTGATGGTATCAACACCATTTATGCTACCGCCTATGCAGGAAGCATGCAGGTAACCATTAAAGTTGATCCAAACTATCACGATCGATCACGTCTGGTTTCCGACATTCAACAGGCCATTAACCGAGCCTCTTTACCCAGTGATTTACCCAGTGACCCAGTCATTTCTGAAATCAAATCCGAACAAGCTCCAGTTTTAAGCTTTACTGTTTTTGGTGATGTGTCACCACTTAAGTTAAAACACCTTAGCACCCAAATTAAAGATGACGTTTTAAACCTTAAAGGTGTATCACACGTATTTGTGCAGGGTGATTTAAAAGAGGAAATTCGCATCACCCTAGACCCTGTACGCATGCGTAAAAATCGCATTGCCATTAATGACGTTGTTCGTTTAATTCAAGGCTGGAACATCAATGCGCCTGGTGGTCGTCTTAAAAGTTCTAAAGGGCAACGTGTTATTCGTATCACAGGTGAATTCAGTTCGGCTGAAGATGTTGGCAACCTAGTACTGCGTTCCAATGACCAAGGTCAAAGCCTTTATTTAAAAGATATCGCTGATGTCAAAAACGCATTAGAGCGCCCGCATCGTATTGTTGCAGCACAAGGTGAACCCGCTGTAAATATGATTGTAATGAAGAAAGGCAATGAAGATATTATCAGTCTTGTCGACCGTGTTCGCAGCTATTTGGATACGGTGCCTGAGACATACCATATGCAAGTTCGCACCTACCATGATCTGTCCATTGTCACACGCTTGCGCTTGGGTGTATTAACCAGTAATGGTGCGATTGGCCTAGCTCTTGTGATGTTAACACTATTGCTTTTTCTGCGCCCTGCAGTGGCTTTAACAACGGCTTGGGGCTTGCCGATTATATTTTTCTCTGGTTTAGCTCTCTTATATTTTTCAGGTGTAACACTGAACCTTCTTACCATGTTCGGCTTTATTATGGTGTTAGGGCTAATGGTCGACGATGCCATTATTATTGGGGAAAATGCCACGTGGCATATGGAGCGAGGTCTTTCCCCAGAACAAGCCGCCATTAAAGGCACAGCTGAACTTGCTGGGCCTGTAACAGCCACAGTACTTACCACTATCGTAGCATTTTTGCCTCTCATGTACATGGATGGCATTATTGGCAAGTTTATCTATTCCATTCCCGTGGTTGTCATTGTTTTATTAGGTTTTTCACTCATTGAAGCACTTTTTATTCTCCCCAATCATATTAGAGACTTTGCTCGTGCTGATGTTCACCCTAGAAAACGAGTGATTTTCAATTGGTTCAACAACATTTACGGGAAAGTTCTAGAAACTGCCGTAAAACTTCGCTATTTAACCATTCTGCTGACTCTTTTGGCGTTGGCAGCAACGGGCCTACTAGCCAGCCAAATGAAATTTCAATTGTTTCCATCCGGTGCTGAAAGTGAGTTTTATCTACGCGTCAATGCTCCCATTGGCACAAGCTTAGAAAGCACCTTTAAAAAACTTGTCAAACTAGACAAATTCGTGCGCTCCCACATTGACCCTACATTACTCGAAACCACAACGCTTGTGGCTGGAGAAAACAGTGCAGACCAACGCGAGGCCTTAAAGCAAGTAGGCGATCGCTTTGGTTTTGTGCGCGTTATTCTTACGCCCTTTACCAAACGGACAACATCGGCTTATGAGGTTATGGCTGATATCGAAAAAATCGTGCCACAAAAATTCCCGAAATTAGCCATAAGCTTTGCGATGCAATCATCCGGACCACCTGTTGGCCGCGCTTTGCAAGTTGAAATAAGCGGCTCAGATACCACAACAAAAAAACGTGTCGCCAAACGACTCGAAGCATTGCTTCATACTATCCCTGGCGCAACTGCTATTGAAAGCGATTTACAACCAGGGCAGCGAGAACTGCACATTGTCCTAGATCGACCCAAGGCCGCATACGTTGGCATTGATTTGAAGACTGTCGCCTTTCATATCAAAGCAGCCTTTGATGGTATTCGTGTTTCCACTTTAAAACATGGTAAGGAAGAAATCGATATCACTATTCGCTATCCTGAAGCTGCACAGCATAGTATAAAAACCCTTATGCAGCTTGAAATTCCCAATCAGCGCAATGGACTCATCCCACTTTTTCGTATTGCACATGTAGAAGAAACCGCTGGTAGTAGCAGTATTCGACACAAAGACGGCAACCAAATTATTAATGTCTCGGCCGAAGTAGACTTGAAAACCATTACATCCAAAGAGTTAAATGCACAGGTTCAAGATCGTCAGAATGAATGGCTGGGTGATGATGCAGAACACATCCATTATCACTTGGGCGGCGAGCAAGAGCGTAGCAAAGAATCCGTGCAAGGATTAATTTATAGTTTTCTTTTCGCACTGATCGGTATTTTTATTATTCTGGCTATTCAGTTTAATCGTATCAGCTACCCATTCTTAGTCATGATGGCCATTCCTTTCGGTGCTATCGGTATTGTCATTGGTTTCTTTGTACACGGCCAACCCATTTCATTTATGGCCATGATGGGTTTTGTTGCACTTACAGGCGTCGTTGTTAATGCATCGTTGGTGCTAGCAGTGTTTATTCAGCGCGAACTCGAACAAGGCGTCGCTTGGCGTGAGGCTATTGTTGAGAGTAGCAAGCGCCGCTTAAGGGCAGTGCTTCTCACCACAATCACCACGGTCGTCGGACTTTTACCCACCGCCTATGGTTGGGGTGGTCTGGATCCCTTTGTTGCCCCTATGGCATTAGCATTGTCTTGGGGTTTGCTCTTCTCCACATTTATCACCTTATTCTCTATTCCCGCAGCCTTGGGTATCGGCATGGACATCAAGCAACTCTTTTCGCGCCCATCCAAGGTATAAAAAGAACAACCATCATAAATATACTTTAATATAAAATTCACAGTGCCATCATATTGAAGCTGTAGAGTTTGGCTTGTCTGGTGTCGCCCTCCTCCCCCCTCCCTTAGACATCAGACGACAATTTAAAAGGCTCCGCATTGCGGGGCCTTTTTTGTTTCTTCATTTACCCAACATAAAAAGTAACATAAATGTGTTTTAATATAAAATTCACAGTGCCATCATATTGAGGCTGTAGAGTTTGCCTTGTCTGGTGTCGCCCTCCTCCCCTCCCTTCCCCTTAGACATCAGACAACAACTTAAAAGGCTCCGCAATGCGGAGCCTTTTTTTATTCGTCTATATTATTCTTAAGAATAGGGGGAAGCAGCCGAAATAAGCCTAACCACGCACCATATGAACCACTAACCAACCAAGTGCTACAGCAACAATTCCCATCACGCGCAAAACTGCTGGAGGAACCTCCGGCAGCTTACGCATCATTTCGATCATGTGATTAGGAAACAACGCATAAAGCGTGCCTTCCAAAAGCATCACCAAACCAAGGGCTACCCATAAATCCTGCATAAAGCCCTGACCTTATTTTTTTGACTGCTCAAAGAAACGGAAAAACTCCGAGGTTGGTGAAATAACCAAACGTGTACCTGCACCAATACTCGTTTTATAAGCCTCTAATGAACGTCTAAAAGCATAAAACTGAGGATCGCGTTGATACGCTTTGGCATATATTTTTGTTGATTCAGCATCCGCATGACCACGAATAATCTGAGAGTTTTTATATGCTTCGGCTAATAGAATCTTACGCTCTTTGTCTGCTGTCGCACGAATTTCTTTGGCTGCTTCCTCACCTTGAGATCGGTACTCTTTGGCAATTCGTTGACGCTCTGCTTTCATACGCTCAAATACTTTTTGTGAGTTTTCAGGTGGTAAATCCGCATGTTTAATACGCACATCTACAATCTTAATCCCTAAACTTCTCACATCTTTATCAGCATTATCACGAATACTAAGCATCAACTCACGGCGTAAATTTTCGTCCTTTCCACCAGAAACAATCTCACTTAACGTATGCTGCCCTAATACTTCACGCACTTTACCACGCACCACATCCTGCATACGTGCAGCCACCCCCACTTGTGTACGGGCAACCTGAAACACCAATAACGGATCAATAATCTTCCAACGGGTATAATTATCCACATTAATGGTTTTTTTATCTTTGGTAATCACTTCATTGGGAAGCGCATCACTCAGCAATAAACGCTTATCAAAATATGTCACTGTTTGCCAAGGTAATTTAAAATGCAACCCAGCATCCGTCTGAACGGCTTTGGGATTACCAAACTGCAAGACCAATGCTTGTTGACGTTCATCAACAGAAAATGTACTCATGCCAATCAGCACAACAACCACCGCAACGATTAAACCTATGACTGTTTGTTTAGGATTCATTTTTTCACCTCCACTTTACTGGATACTCGATCCAACGGTAAATACGGCAACACGCTGCCCGCAATTTTACTATCTATAATGACTTTGTCTGCCTTTGCCAATACTTCTTCCATCGTTTTCAAATACATACGCTTGCGTGTTACCTCTGGCGCAAGACGGTAAGCATTTAAGACACTAGTAAAACGATCCGATTCACCCTGAGCGCGATCCACAATTTCCTTCCCATAAGCTTCGGCATCCAAGACCATCTTCTTGGCTTCACCTCGTGCGTTTGGAATGATGCCATTGGCATAGGTTTCAGCTACATTTTTCTCACGCTCTCTATCTTCCTTCGCGGCTTGCACATCTTTAAACTCATGCTCTACCGCTGCGGGTGGCTTCACATCTTGAAGATTCACACTGGTAATAGAAATCCCCGCACCATAGCCATCAAGAATCGACTGGATAAGCACCTGCGTTTCAACCTCCACTTCAGCTTTTTTGGTCGTCAATACGTCATCAATCTTGGTACGGCCAATGACCTCACGAATCGTCGCTTCCGCCGCATCACGCACCGTTTTTTCAGGCGCATCAATATCAAAAATGTAATCATCTATTGACTTAATTTTATACTGCACCACAAATGATATATCAATAATATTTTCATCTTGGGTTAGCATCAATGACTCATGCGCACGCTGACGCCTACGGCCATCTCCCATATCACGCACGCCAATCGCTAATCGTTGAACACGTGTTACGGGTATTTTTATCACATCTTCAATGGGATAAGGTAAATGCCAACGTAACCCAGGGCCTTTGGTCGCGACATGCTTACCAAACTGCAAAACAACAGCTTCTTCATCGGCAGCTACGGTATAAATTCCCGATGCTCCCCAAAGCAAAAATGCCACGGCAAAAATAGCCACAAAAGCCCCTCCACTTAAATTGGGACCACCTTTATTTCCACCACCTGAACCGCCAAAAAGACCACCAAAACGTTCTTGCAAACGTTTCATGAGTTCATCAAGATCGGGAGGTGTCTGATTTGAGCCACCACCTGAAGGTTTCTTTCCCCATGGGTTTTTATCATTGTCTTGGTTCTGATTCCAGGGCATACAGTTCTCCATATTCTCGCACATCTAATTACAATCCGCGCAGTGTAGCATCTCATTTGAGCAATGCACCATTGCCTATCATAAAATCTCACTTACAACTTGAATCCACGGAGGCCTACAAAATCAAAAAGCAGATATGCCTTATATGCTTTCAATGCTAAGCTTGCTGCATGTCAATTTTATTTCGCTGGATGTTCTATGGCTGTCTAAGCCGTGCTACAGGTACGATGTTGGCACTTTTGGCTGTTTTTTTAATTATAGAAGTCTTTGATAAGTCTCGTTACCTTGGTCATGGCATGGATGCGGCTCTGCTGGTTGAGTATTTACTTCTTAAAACACCCTTGATGATTGCCAATTTTATGCCTATTATTTTACTCATTGCAACAAGTATTTACATTACCGAAATATCTCATCACCACGAAATTGTTTCCATGCGAGCCGCTGGTTTGGGTATAGAGAAAATTATTGCTCCCATAGCATGTGTTGGTCTTATTGGTGCAGGGTTAATGCTGATCATTGGAGAATGGATTACCCCAACCACCAATAGCCGTCTGGATATTATGGAACGTGTTATTATTCACCATCAAGCCCCACCACATCAAGGTGTTCAGTGGCTAAAAGACGGCAATCGTTTTTATCAGCTAACCCCACTCGATGACCAAAGCTTTAAAATGATGATGCTAGAAACGAATGATCAAGGTGCTTGGGTAAAACGCATGGATGCCAGTCATGCTACATTTAAAAACCAGCAATGGCACTTACAAGATGTGTATATCAGCACCCCAGACAAACAGGCAGGCATGTTATTAAAACATCAAGATAATGCTCGTTTTGCATCCAATATCGGGCCCGGCACCGCAGATCCACCCAGTGCTAATCACATGACGTTCATGCAACTGTATCATTATGCTCATAACTTACAGCAAGCGGGGCTCAGCTCCTCTAGCTTTGTTTTTACATTGAATCGCAAACTCGCAGCTCCCAGTAGCTGCCTCATCATGGTTTTGTTAGCGATGGCGCTTACCATGAATATGGGCAGCCGTATTGCAGCAAGGTCTTGGGGCTTGATTGCGGCCATAACGCTTGGCTTATTTTTTTATGTATTGGGCAATGCCAGCGGGTTGTTGGCAAGTAGCGAACAGTTACCAGCGGCCTATGCTGCTTGGTTACCCTTACTTTTTTTCGGAGGCATTACTGGTTTTCTATTGTTGCGCAAGGAAGGTAAATAAAACGGAACTATTCAGCTCACTATTTATTTTCCCGATAGCGGCCATCTGAACAGCTATAGCTATTTTATGGTTGTGCTGAATAGTTACAATAAAACACGCCTACCCAACCCCATTATTTATGATGTGTTAAACCTTCAATAAAGATACGAATTTTTGATGCAATACACCATTGGCACACAAAATATTGCCCTTTTCGAGGTCAATCGTTGCGCCTTCTAAGTCGGTCACAATGCCGCCAGCTTCCTGAACCAAAAGGATGCCTGCGGCAATATCCCAAGAGCATAAACCTGCTTCCCAATAGGCATCTAGGCGTCCTGCAGCAACATAGGCCAAATCCAATGCGGCAGAGCCACCACGACGATAACCTTCTGCTTCACGCATGCAGGCATCCATACGCTTCATAAAATCATCCATATGCGTACGGCGGCGATAAGGCGGTAAGCCCGAAGCAAAAATAGCATGT
>JAUZQS010000095.1 GCA_030950875.1 Mariprofundaceae bacterium
TTGAATGTTAAAAAGCCTGTCCAACATTGTTGGGCAGGCTTTTTTTATGACCTAGATACTGCAAGTGTTTGTACGTGCAGAGTGTAAGGTATTGGTTTACATGGCGTATTGAAAAAACACGTAGTTACCTTATTGGTAATGAGTGTTTTTTCAATAGTCTAGATGATCCAGAGGTTGCGCTATGTATGTGCAACCACTTGCAGGGTCTAGGTATGATATGAAATATGCCTGTTCCTTGACCGAAACAGACCACAGTCATACCATTGCCTCGCCTGTTCTTGGCGATATTTAGGAGTTCTGACTATTAGCCATGTTTGAATTTGATAAAATTAAACGCCTTCCCCCTTATGTATTTGCAGAAGTGAATAAGCTTAAAATGGAACTGCGCCATGCTGATAAGGATATTATTGATTTTGGTATGGGAAACCCTGACCAGCCGACGCCCCAGCATATTGTTGATAAGCTCTGCGAAGCAGCACAAGATGGTCGCAACCATCGTTACTCCGTATCAAGAGGTATTCCTGGTTTACGCAAAGCCATTTGCGGGTGGTATAAGCGCAAGTTTGATGTTGATCTTGATCCTGAAACTGAAGCGATTGCAACCATTGGTTCCAAAGAAGGCTTGGCGCACCTGGCTGTTGCTATTACCTCACCAGGGGATTTAATTTTAACGCCGAATCCTGCCTATCCGATTCACCCCTATGGTTTTATTATTGCGGGTGCCGATATTCGCCATGTTCCGATGGGACCTGATCGTGATTATTTTGCAGATATTGAAAAGGCAGTAAAAGATTCTTGGCCGCGTCCAAAAATTATTATTGTGAATTTTCCATCCAACCCAACTGCACAAGTGGTTGATTTGGATTTTTATGTAAAGCTAGTGGACTTTGCGCGTGAAAATAAACTGATTGTTGTATCTGATATTGCTTATGCAGAGATCACCTTTGATGGTTATGTTTGCCCATCGATTATGCAGGTCCCTGATGCAAAAGATGTGGCTGTTGAGTTTTATTCGCTATCCAAGAGCTATAATATGCCAGGTTGGCGTATGGGTTTTATGGTGGGCAATCAAGAAATTGTAGCTGCATTGGCGAAGATTAAGTCTTATTTGGATTATGGAACATTTCAACCGCTTCAAATTGCCTCCTGTGCAGCACTCAATGGCCCGCAAGATTGTGTAGAAGAAATTCGTTTGATGTATCAATCGCGTCGTGATGTGTTGATTGATGGCTTACATCATATGGGTTGGATGGCTGATAAGCCCAAGGCATCGATGTTTGTTTGGGCTGAAATTCCAGATGAATTTAAGTCTATGGGCTCCTTGGAGTTTTCGAAAAAGATGCTTATTGAAGCAGGCGTGTCTGTATCGCCAGGGATTGGTTTTGGTGATTATGGTGATGAGTTTGTGCGTATTGCCTTAATTGAAAATGAACACCGTACACGTCAGGCGTTACGAGGCATGCGTCAATTCTTACATGCAGGTGCAGGAAGCTAATAATTCACCAGATAGTAGCACACGAGTTGTGTTTTTTATGGTTAGAGATTTGGAGTTAAGATGAGTGAAATTCGAGTAGGTATTTTGGGACTTGGCACAATCGGTTTGGGTGCTGCGCGCATATTAATTGAGCAGCAGGCTTTGATGGCACGCCGATTGGGTAAGACGCTACGTTTGGTTGCGGCTGCGGATCGTAGCTTGGACCGTGATTTTGGTTTGGATTTATCAGGTGTTCGTTTAACCGATGATGCCAATGATATTGTAACCGCTGAAGATATTGATTTGGTGATTGAATTGATTGGTGGCTATGAGCCAGCCCGTACTTTTGTGGCGACAGCGATTGAGCATGGCAAGCATGTCGTGACTGCCAACAAGGCATTGATTGCCAAGCATGGTGAAGCGTTGTTTCCACTGGCTGAAAAGCATGGTGTGGCAATTGGTTTTGAAGCAGCTGTAGGTGGTGGTATTCCTTGCCTGAAAGCTTTGCGTGAAGGATTGGCTGCTAACAGTGTTGAATCAGTATACGGCATTTTAAATGGCACGTGCAATTTTATTCTAACTAAAATGGAAAATGAAGGCGCTGATTATAATGATGTCCTCAAAGAAGCCCAAGAGCTAGGTTATGCTGAGGCTGACCCTACCTTTGATGTGGAAGGTATTGATACAGCGCATAAGCTTTCTATTTTGGCATCGATGTCATTTGGTTCGAAAATTAAATTTGATGAAGTATTTACGGAAGGCATTAGCAAAATTACCGCAGCTGATATTGAAGCCGTGGCTGAACTTGGCTACCGCATTAAATTGTTGGGTATTGCCAAGCCGCATTGTGTTGATGGTGTGGATAAGGTCGAAATGCGTGTGCATCCAACATTGGTACCATTATCGGCACAGATAGCGCAAGTATCGGATTCTTATAATGCTGTGATGGTATCTGGCGATTTTGTCGAGCATACTGTTTATACAGGCCGTGGAGCAGGTGAGCGACCAACAGCATCTGCTGTTATTGCTGATGTGATGGATATTGCGCGAATTTGTTCGGTGGATGGCGGCGTGAAATATTTAGCACCACCGATGGGATATGTGGCATCAGAGCGTCAAGATATTGCAACCTTGCCGATGGCAGATGTTCAAAGTGAATATTATTTACGTTTTATGGTGCAAGATGAACCGGGTGTGATTGCTGCGATTAGCTCCATTTTGGCCGACCATCGTATTAGCTTGGAAGCGGTTTCGCAAAAAGAACGCCATGCAACGCAAGCTGTGGCGGTGATTATGTTGACCCATGGTACAAGCGAAGGAAATTTACAGGCCGCGATGAGCCGTATTATAGCGCTACCGAGTGTTCAGGAAGATGTGTTGATTCTACGTAAAGAATCATTTGGAGTTTAATATGCCTCGTTATGAAGGAATTATTAATCGTTACCGTGCATTTCTACCCATAGGCAAAGATGATGCGGTGATTACCTTGTATGAAGGCAATACGCCATTGCATGAATCGCATAATTTGCGCAATGCCATCAATCCAGATCTGAATATTTTTCTTAAGTTTGAGGGCTTGAATCCAACCGGTTCGTTTAAAGACCGTGGTATGACGATGGCTGTCACACAGGCGTATACCGCAGGTTCCCGCAAGATTATTTGTGCTTCAACAGGCAATACTTCCGCCTCGGCGGCGGCTTATGCGGCCAATTGTGGCATGGAAGCCTATGTGTTGATTCCAGATGGTAAGATTGCTTTGGGTAAGATGAGCCAGGGCATGCGTTATGGCGCAAAAGTCATTCAAAT
Organism: Mariprofundaceae bacterium; assembly: GCA_030950875.1. Lineage (GTDB taxonomy): Bacteria > Pseudomonadota > Zetaproteobacteria > Mariprofundales > Mariprofundaceae. The sequence goes on from JAUZQS010000095.1 coordinate 3,281, forward strand.
TCGTGGAAATTTTGATGATGCCTTGCAAATTGTGCGCGATATTTCTGCCGATGGCTCAATTTCATTGGTGAATTCGGTGAACCCTTTCCGTATTCAAGGTCAGAAAACAGGTGCATTTGAAATTGTTGATGAGTTGGGGTTTGCACCCGATTTTCATGCTTTGCCAGTCGGTAATGCAGGCAATATTACGGCTTACTGGATGGGTTATAAGGAATACCATGAAAAACGTATTTCCAAGAGCTTGCCTAAGATGCTTGGTTTCCAAGCTGCTGGTGCAGCACCGATTGTAAATGGTGCACCCGTAGAAAACCCTGAAACCATTGCCACAGCGATTCGTATTGGCAAACCTGCCTCATGGAAACAAGCGGAAGCTGCACGTGATGAGTCAGGTGGGCGCATTGATGCAGTGACGGATAAGGAAATATTGCAAGCCTATGATATGTTGGCATCACTTGAAGGGGTGTTTTGTGAACCTGCATCTGCGGCATCGGTAGCAGGCATTATTAAGCTCAATAATACAGGTTATTTTAATGCTGGTGATAAAATTGTTTGTACATTGACAGGTAACGGTTTGAAAGATCCCGATACGGCAATGTCTGGCATTGCGACACCGGTTACCATTGATGCAACACAAGATGCTGTGCGCCGGGCGTTGGATAGTTGATGATGATGGAGTGAGCGGTGATTGAATCCATTAAAGTAAAAAACCTATTGAGCTTTGATTCAGAAGGCATTGATTTGGAACTGAAAGCACTCAATGTATTGATTGGCCCGAACGGGTCTGGGAAATCAAATTTTATTGAAGTGATCTCATTGCTCCAAGCTGCTCCGAGTGCTCTTGCTACGCCTGTTAAGAAAGCCGGAGGAGTAACTGACTGGCTTCGGAAGGACGGCCCTGATAAATCGGCTCAAGTGGAAGTCGTTGTCAGATACCCGAATGGCCCCAAAAGTCTGCTTCATCGCTTTGAATTTACTTCAGAAGGTAATCGATTTTCATTGATTGATGAAAAGATCGAAAATGAGGCTCCAACGGCAGGAAATAGCAGAGCATTTTTCTTTTATAAATATGAGAATAATCATCCAGTATTGAGTGTTCAGCAGGGAAGTCGCCACGATAAACAGGGGAATAAAAGAACTTTAAAAAGGCAGGATATCGATCCTGAACAGTCTATTTTGTCTCAAAGAAAAGACCCTGATATCTATCCTGAGATCACTTGGCTAGGCGAAATCTATGGGAAAATAAAGATTTATAGAGAGTGGTCGTTTGGACGTTATGCGTCTCCAAGGATGCCGCATAAAGCAGATGAACGAAACGACTTTTTGGAAGAAAATTGTGGAAACCTTGGATTAATATTAAATAGTATTCGTCAGTTTCCGGA
>JAUZQS010000096.1 GCA_030950875.1 Mariprofundaceae bacterium
TGGATGCTACAACCATGCAAGAAGTGATGAATCCACAGCCCTTTTCGGAATCATTGTCAAGCTGTGGTGGGCTTGAACGCCACCCTGAAGCAGATAACATCTATTTACTTGAGGAAGAGAGTCAGCAAGGTGATTTGATGCCCATCATGGAAGATGAGCATGGTACATATATCATGAATTCACGGGATTTACGCGCTATTGAACATGTTGAACGCTTGGTGAAAATTGGTGTGAACTCCTTGAAAATCGAAGGCCGTACTAAATCACACTATTATGTTGGGCGCACAACACAATTGTACAAACAAGCTATCAATGATGCCGTTGCAGGCAAAGATTTTGATTGGAGTCTGATGCGTAAGCTCGATTCCTTGGCAAATCGTGGTTATACCGATGGGTTTTATCAACGTAGACATACGGCCGCGCACCAGAACTATGAACAAGGCGCATCGTTATTATTTAATCAACGCTTTGTCGGCGAGTTGATTGGCTATGATGCGGCTTCGGGTATGGCTGAATTTGATGTGAAAAATAAATTTTCAGTGGGCGATTTGGTAGAGCTTATTGACCCTGTTGGAAACAAGACCTTTACAATCTCAAGTATGATTGATGCACGTAAAAATGTAGCAACGGATGTGGCTCCAGGCAGTGGGCATCGGGTAAAAATACCTGTGCCATGCAAGCCTTCAAAAGAGGCGCTTTTGGCAGTAAATGTAGCGGGCAAAGAAGGCTGAGTGATTCATAGGATTATAGTCATAGCTTGTACAAAAAATGCGCGAAACAAGCCTTGAACCCGATGATTGTATCTGACTGTCCCAGCTTCACCCACTAATAGCCAAACAGAAATATGAAGTGACTCTTTAATTGGGCATGATTGAGAAGTATAAAAGATAGAACAATGACCAACCTGTGTATGCAATATATAACCGTTGTTTATCGGATAAGCTTGCAGGTAATTTACTTGCAATCCACCACACCAATAGAACAACCAATATGAAACGAATCAAACGAGCGGGAATACTAATAAGCATGAAGGGTAAAAAATCAATGCCAGCATTACTGGCTTGTACAGCATATATTTTATAAGGCGTTCCCAACAATGGTCCTTGCATGACGGCAAGCAGATTCATCTTTTCCATGTCATGCTTAACTCGCGCTAACATGTCGGGCGAAATGCTAGGTAAACGATCGAGAAATTGTACTGCACTTTCAGGATAATACATTCCGATATGGAACATAATCATTCCACCAAGAAGCGCGCCAATTAATGCAAACAAACAAGCGATCAAGGCCTTTTTTAAATGTCGAATAGCAACTAAACTAAGTAGCATATCTGGAACAATAAAAAAAACAGTAGCTTCAGCGAAGCCCCAGAGAGTAGCAAGGCATTTTATGAGCATTCATCTGAATGAGGAAATTGATCAGCCAATGAATCAAATTGGTTATTGAGTTCAGTCATGTATTGTTGTCGGCTGCCTTGCCAAAATAGAGGCTTTCCTACAAATACATCGCAGAAAAATGGGACCAAGATAGCTTCTCCTTTAGGTAACGCTTTTCCGAGGCCATGCAAAAAAATCGGTGTGGTTGGCACATCGGGATGACGTTTTGCTAGGTGTGAGATGCCATTTTTTAGTATGCTCATTTGTTCGGGTTCGCCTCTGGATCCTTCTGGAAACAGGATAAGTATTTTTCCGCAAGACAGTGCTTCTGAAGCCCCAGCCAATGGGTCTTTGTGCATACCCTTTATCTGGCGATCCAGAGGGATAATGCCGACTATAGAGAGAGCAAACCAAGCTAGAAAACGATTGCGAAGGAAATAATCTGCGGCGGCTACGGGGTGAACCTTATTCAATATGTTAATGGGTAGCAATGTCATAAGCACCATGGTATCGAGGTGGCTGTTGTGATTGGCGATTATAATGGCGGGGCCATCTTTGGGGAGGCGTATGCGATTACGTACATTTAATCCCAAAGCAAGCATGACTATTGGTCTGATAATCAGACCAAAAAATAGGTGGCGAAGTATGGTGGATAACATATTGAGGCTTATTTAGTAGTACAGGTAGTAGATGAAGTGGAAAAAAAGTGGCGCTGTGTAAGTTAAGCTATCCACACGATCAAGAATACCACCATGTCCAGGCAGTAGGCTTCCTGTATCTTTTACTTTCAAATCGCGTTTAAATGCAGAAATGGTAACATCTCCGATAAAACCGCCAATGCCAATGAGGAGACCTGCCAACACAGCTTCTAGAAGATTCAGTGGCGTTAGCCATGTATGCAGCAGAACAGCCAGTAAGGTGGTGGTGAGCACACCTCCGATGAAACCTTCCCAGGTTTTGTTGGGGCTTACTTTCGGAATAACTTTATGCTTTCCAAATAATTTCCCCCACACATATTGAAAAACATCATTAAGTTGAGTGAGGACAACAAGGAAAAGTACCAAGCCCGCACCACCGCCAGCAGGGTTTACTTCTGTTGGTAACACTAACAAATAGGCGAGATGACTCAGACTGAAAACTGTAATCATCAAACCCCAATGCAGTGTGCCTACCGCACGTATAAACCCATCGGTTTCGCCAATTATGATCATGCGCATGGGTAGAAATAAAAAAACATAGACTGGAATAAAGATAATAAACATCCCAAACCATTCAATTCCTGCCCAGTAATATTGAAATGGGATTACAAGATAAACCCAGAAGAGAACCCGATGGTCAGCACGGCGAGTTGGTATGAGAGATAGGTATTCTTTGAGTGCCAAAAAACTAATTAAACCAAAAAAAGCGAGTGAGACATTGCGGCTTACCATAAATGCCAGTGTGAAGATGGCTGCCATGGCCCACCACGAATAAATTCTACTTAGCAGTTCGGAGTAGTCACCTTTATTGTTTTTCAACTTTAATGCATGGCCTATTGAAGTGGCGATGATGAGCAATCCAAAAATTCCAGCAAGTGCTCCGATAACATTGGGCTGAAGGTGATCCAGCATGCTTACTGCAACTCCATCAAGGCTTTTTGCATGCGGTTGTTTATTGTGATCAGCAACAATAATACGACTATACTCAACAGGATGTTAAGCCAAAGCCCTGCTGGAATCCCCAATCCAAGCGTAAGTGCAATAGAACCAAAGACGAAAGCTCGATCACTCTTGCCCATAGGGCCGTCATAACGGCGGCTCGCACCAACTTGCACTGAAATCACGCCAACCATTTCGGAGATCATGGCGAGAAGAACAGTCGTAAGTACAAGTATGGAAGATACGTGGATAAGAAGCGCAAAAGGAAGGTAAAGAAAAATATCGGAAACCACGTCGCCAATCTCGTTTAAAAAGCCCCCCAGTGGACTTTGCATGTTATGTTCTCTTGCGAGCATGCCATCAATCGCATTAAGAGCCATGCGAACAAATAGTACCAATGGGACAAGGAGTAATGGCCAACTTTCGGCAGGAACCATTACAATAAAAGCACCGCCCAACATTGAAATGAACATGGCAAAAACAGTCACCTGATTGGCTGTGATGCCAGACTTGGCCAAATGCCCTACCAATGGCCGAAGCAACTTTTGAAATGATGCTTTTAAATCATAAATACTCGCCATTTTCACCTCGTTTTGTTTGCACCATAAGAGAGCAGTATAAGCACCCTTGGGAGAATTTTCTAGTTATTGAGTTAGTTATTCAGCATATCTTTAATTAAACATATGCCGAAGCTTGTAACCCGTACTTCTGACCAGACCGCGTTCTTTGGGTGAGACTTCGTAGAGTGTGCTTACGCCAACACCTTTAAGGGTAAAGTTTTTAGGTGCCCCAATTAGAATATCACCAGAATAGTCACGAATCTTAGTGTGAATGAGTCCGTAAACAATTTCAACAATTAGCACTTGATTGGTCTTAGCGATTCCTTCAATACGTGCGCCCTTATCCATTGCATGACCGATATAATCCTTGGTAACCCCAGGAATTTCTTTTACATAACCACAGGTAATACCAATTCTACAATCCATCTTCCCCACAATCTTTTTTAATTTTTTACGATCATTTTCAAGGCTACTCACCATAAGCATGGCTGCGAGCACAGCATCAATGGCGGTTTCAAATACGGCCATCACGCCATCACCCAGTCGTTTGACGACGGTTCCATTGTTTCGGATAATAGCTTGTTCGCAAATATCACAAAACATGCGATTACGCATAAAGCCTTTGGTATGTCCCATTTCACGTTTATATTGCGTTGAGCCCACAAGATCGGTGAACATAATGCATTTATAGTGATCGGGTGTGGTGGCAATGAGATGGGCAACATCTTCAATAATTGTATCAAGGTCAATTGGTGTTGTATCCAGTTGATTGGCTGGTCGAGCGGCCGCTAATTGAGGCAGTATGGAGGTTTCACCACTGGCTATAAATTCAATGGTTGAATCATTTTCAAGGGCTTTTTCAATCGCCTCGGATGATGTGGGAGGGATGACAATGAGCTGTTTTGTTTGTTCTGAAGATGGTGTTTTTTGTTTGGCCATTGTAACCCTCCACAGGTAATGAAACGTGTATAATCGTTGCTTTAATAAGTATGAATGTAGCCTATATCACACAAATAGACAAAAACAGAATACGAAAGCCACATGAATTGTGCACTGTAATCTTGTCGATTGCTTGAAGATTATTCAGTATGGCGACATATAATTGATGGTAAGGGTATAACAATGAACTTTGCAGATATGGATGGTGTAATTTGGTTTGATGGCAAAATGGTGCCGTGGCGTGATGCCAAGGTGCATGTATTAACCCATACGCTGCATTATGGCATGGGTGTTTTTGAAGGTGTTCGTGCCTATCATGCCGAGAAAGGCACTGCGATTTTCCGTTTGGAAGAGCATACCAACCGTTTATTTCGCTCTGCAAAAATCATGAATATGCCAATGCAATTTTCTAAAGAAGAATTTAATGCTGCACAGCTGGCATCAGTCAAAGATAACGATTTGGATTCTGCCTATTTGCGCCCTATGGTGTTTTATGGTTCTGAAGGCATGGGCTTGCGCGCCGATAATTTAAAAACACATGCCATTGTTGCGGCTTGGAAATGGGGCGCATATATGGGCGAGGATGGCATCAACCATGGCATTCGTATTCGCACCACATCATTTACCCGTCATCATGTGAATATTGCCATGTGTAAGGCCAAGGCCAATGGCAACTATATCAGCTCCATGCTGGCATTATCTGATGCTATTCGTGACGGTTATGACGAAGCATTGTTTCTTGATGTAGATGGGTTTGTTTGTGAAGGATCTGGTGAAAACTTCTTCATGATCACCGATGGTGTGATTTATACACCCGAGCTTACCAGCGCCCTTGATGGCATCACGCGCGCCACAGTCATGCAATTAGCCCGCGAAGCTGGCTATGAAGTGTGTGTAAAACGCATTACCCGCGATGAAGTATATACGGCAGACGAAGCATTTTTTACAGGTACTGCTGCTGAAGTAACGCCGATTCGTGAGCTTGATGGGCGTAGTATTGGTTCTGGCACACGCGGCCCGATCACGGAGCAACTACAAAGCAAATATTTTGATGTTGTGCATGGTCGTAGCCCCGAACATGAGGCTTGGTTGAGCTATGTTTAGTAAGTACCGTCAATTAAGGCATAGAAAAACCATCACTGATGCGTGAGCAAGGAAATTGCAGGAAATATTGTAAATAAATATGATCTAAAAATCTTTAAACACTGTGTAGACTCGGTTAAGGTAAGCGCTTCAGAACCTCTCTACATTATGACAGTGCACTTGCTTTATTTGCGTTGCCTACTGTACTCAGGGCCCATTTCAATGACAAACTCAACACGCCTGTTTTTTGCCCGCCCCTGTTCAGTCGCATTGGATGCAATAGGGTGAGTGTCAGCATAGGCTGTTGCATGCAACTTACTGGCAGGAATACCAAGCTTTATCAAGGCCTCAACCACACTCACAGCTCGCGCCGAAGATAAGCTCCAGTTGGATTGAAACTGCGTGCTATTCATAGGAACATTATCTGTATGACCTTCTACGTCAATAGCGTTAGCATTGTCTTTAAAAAGCTCTGCAACATCTTTTAATGCTTGCTGCCCTTCAAGTTTCATATTGGCTTTGCCAACGGGAAATAGCAAACGAGCATCCATTTGTAAACGGAGAAGCCCGGGCTGAGACTTTACCGCCATCACCCCGCCAAGAGAGTTGCTGCCAATAACTTTACGCAAATCCTCTTCCATGCCTTTATTCTGCCCCTGACGTTTAATTGTCGCATCAACCGTGATGGGTTTGCCCGTCATTTCAGATTTTTTCACCGCTTCACTTTTACCTTGCAGGCTGATACCTGCTTTAGCATGGCTTAGCGCCCCCATCATGATAAACAGAGCCAATAAAAGGGTCATTAAGTCGAGATAAGCGATCATCCAACTGTCATTTTCATTTTGAAAATCAACCCCACCATCATCCTCATAGATAATACGTGGGTTAGGGCGATTGGAAATATTCCCACGGTTGTAACTTTTCATGATGGATGATCTTTTTTCTTCAGCTCGCTGCCTATCAGGTTGGGAACGCGTAGTTCATCCTCATAATTATGCGCACCTTTCAATTCATCCTCAAAACTAGCAAGAAATGATTTCAGTGTTTCCCGGATAAATGCAGGGCTGCGATTACCTGCCAAGAGAATCGTTCCTTCAACAATCATATGCATAACCATGATACGGTGTTCAGTACGGCGCTCAAGTTTGATGGCAACGGGTTTGAAAATAAGGTTGGCCAATAATAAGCCATATAGAGTGGTCATCAATGCAACAGCCATGTTATGGCCGATATTCATTAAATCAGGGCCGTTTACCAAATAAAGCATATTAACCATGCCCACCAGTGTCCCGAACATTCCAAATGCAGGGGCATAGGAAGCCATGCTATGGAAAATATGTGCTTCAGCACGTTCACGTTCACGCAAGCGTTTCACTCGCCAGTTAAGGATATTTACAATTTCATCTTGTGGGGTATCATCAATCACAAGTTGAATACCCGTACGCAGAAACGGATTTTCAATACGGCTTAATTGATCTTCAATGCGAGCAAAATTACCTTGCATGCGTAAGCGAGATGCATGAGATATTTCATCAACATCGGCACGAATATCATAATCCTCATGGCGTAATACATAACCAATTAGTTTGGTTACATGGCGCAACTCTTTCATTGGAAAACTAATCAATGTCGCCGACATGGTGCCGCCCAACACGATTAACAGCCCTGCGCCATTCAAGTAGATATTGGGCTCAATAGCCGATAAAAATACAGATCCAAAAATAAGAAGTATGCCGGCAACAATGCCTAATATGCTGGAAAAATTCATGCGTTCTTTACTCCTTTAGTAGTACGGATTGATTGTAATCATCATCGTATTTATCTTCATAACTAGCGTTCTCTTTTGCTTCAAATGCCATATCAACAGCTTTAGTAATTTCATTCTTAAGCTTTCTGCTTGCTGCCACAATTTGTACACAGTGTATTGGTTTATCAATGCCTTTAATCGCTTGGCTACCCATATCATTCATCTCAAAACCATAAGGCAAATCTGTGAATACTCGCTTGGAGGCAATAATGCCAAGACCCAAGCCTGCCATGCGAGAGGCTACATTTACGGTATTACCAATCACTGTATATTCAAGCCGTTTGCGAGCTCCAATATTACCAACAATAACATCGCCTTGATCCAGCCCTATACGAAATTGAATATGCTCACCATCAGGTCGTTCAATTGCTAGCCTTTTACATGCTTCAACCATGCACAGCCCAGCCATTACAGCATGACGCGTATGATCTTCATCTTCAAAGGGGTGATTGAATACCGCCATCACCGCATCGCCAATATATTTATCTACATTACCACCAAAGGCATCAATAATGTGGTGAAAGACCTCAAAGTGTTCATTAAGTGCATTAATCACCGTTGCAGCGGGTGCCGATTGTGAGTAGCTGGTAAAGCTAACCATATCAGCAAACAGTACGGTAACCTGTTGATCATGGCTTTCAGGAATACCACCTTCTTCAGCAAACAGCTTGCTAATCAGCTTGGGGTTGAGGTAACGACTGAACTCTTCACGAATATGCTCTTTATGCGCCAATTGACTCACCATACGATTAAATAACCGTGTTGTAACACTTATTTCATCTTTACCCTGTACAGCCAGACGAATGGAGAAGTCATCATTAGCAACATGTTGGGCAGCCTTCGCCAAAAGCTCAATACGGTGACTCATGCGCCCCGCAACCCAGTAAATAACAATACTAGAAATAAAAATAATAATCACAGCCGCAATAAACAGGCGGATTTTTATCTGCTTGGCAATTTGGTTCCAAGCCTCCGCTGAAAATTGAATAGCTATCGTGCTCGTTGGTATTGAGCCAGAGTAGATACTACGCATATACCATAAGCTATTCGGATCAATGCGTATGCTTTTCTCAGTAAGGTGCAAATGCTTAGCGTTATTGGGTAACGGACTATTATTGCCATAATGGCGAGTGCCACGCCCTGCCCAGTAGAGTTCAATGCTCTGAGCATATGAAACGCCCTGTAAAAAACTATCAACCAGTAATTCTACCTCTGACTGGCTATCGGAAAGCATTGGAATTTTTAACTCATCACCAAGACGGTTAACCAGCATCATTGATTGCTCGCTTTGGTTCGTTTCCCAAGCATTCTTTTCCAAATCAAGTATGACCAACGTTAGTGAAAGAACAATGCTCCCCATCAGTCCGCCAACAATCAATGTCCAGCGCAAACGTAGTGATAAACCTATTTGTTCTTCAAACGGTGTTTTTGCCAATCGACTCTCCCCAAACATCAAGCCAAAGCATAAATCACCAAGCCGGCTGGAGCAATCAACGCTATAGCTTCTGTAGAGAAAAGTTACCATCTCGAACACGGAAATACGTCCAGCGAATTTTACAATTCAGCGAAAGCATCAATGCAACTGTATGTTCAGCAACCGCGTAAGAGGAATATGATGGAATATGGACAATATGAATGCCTAACTTCTCGGCAATCCGTAAATCTAGATTGTTATAACCAGCACAATCATCGGCATCCCAATAGCCTTGAGTGCTAAAATGTAATTTTCATACTAACCTTTCAAACACGCAAATATGATATTCACAAGACGGCTCTTTATTTGCGCCCTTTCAAAGCAGCAACACGCGCTTCAATCGATGGATGCGTCGCAAACAAACCTGTCAACTTACTGTGAGCTGCATAAATTTTCATGGTTGCGAGCGCGGTGTCTTCTTCAGGGGCATTGATATATGCATCAGACTTATTGCTTAGATATTCAATTTTCCGTAAGGCTGAAATCATAGCATCGGCACCCACAGCATCGGCAGCATAAGCATCTGCACCAAATTCACGGCGACGTGAGAACCATGATATTGGAATCATTGCCAATACCGATAACATCATTTGTAAGGCAATATTCAAGGCAAAACCCATCCAAAAGTTGCGCTGGCGAACAGGCTCAGAAATCATACGGGCAATGAAATAAACAAAGGTATTCATCAGGCCTTGCAATAGGGTAGTAGCAAGCATATCGCCATTGCCAACGTGTCCCATTTCATGGGCAAGCACGGCTTTCAATTCTTTATCATTGAGATTCATGGCCAAGCCTGATGATACTGCAATCATAGCATTGTTGCGGGTTGGACCCGTCGCAAAGGCGTTGGGAACATCATCCCAATAAACCCAAACTTCTGGCATTTTGATGCCTTCACGTTGTGCCAATGATTGTACTGTGTCGAATACCAGTTTTTCTTTGGCAGTGCTTGGGTTGGTTACTTGCTGCATGTTCATGCCACGCTTGGCGAGCCATTTGGACATAAACAATGAAATAAATGCACCACCAAAACCAAATACCAATGACCATGTGAGATTCATTGAATTGAAAGAACCGCGCACATCGATACCAAACATTGGTAATACGAAGTTGATAATCAATGTGCCGCTGATCATCAGTGTTACCATAATTAAAATATTGGTGATAATAAGAAGGCCGATGCCTTTTAATGATTTCATATATGATTCTTCCTCCAGAATTTGACTGTTATTTATATAGGGGGTGATGACTCAAAGTTCAAGTTTAGATGTTGTAAGATTAACTAACGATGAATTCCACACATGCCCAATCACCCATGCTATGGGTTTGGGCGTGGCGTAAACCTTCAGCTTCATAGGTGCGGATATTAACCGCGACTTGGGATGCCAATAAACCCGACAAAATAAGGTGTTTGCCAACGCTTTTTGTCAGTGGGCTTGCCATGCCAAGTAGTGGGCCCGCGAGGATATTGGCAATGACCAATTCAAAGCTGCGGGTAGGCGGCGTATCGCCCAGTGTGGATGTAAGTTCAACATGATTGATACGAGCGTTAACAGAACTAGCCTCCACAGAGATGGGGTCATAGTCAATGGCATGAATATCTATTGCACCCAATTTGCCCGCGACGATCGCTAATAGCCCCGAACCTGCACCCATATCAAGCACACTTTTAGGAGCATGTTGCATGCAATAACGCTCAATGGCTTCCAAACATAAATAGGTGGTGGGGTGTGTGCCTGTACCAAAGGCCATGCCTGGATCTAGAACAACATCAATGCGGCCATCTGAGGGAGCCTCGCAAAAAGACGGGCGAACCCATAATGTTTTACCAACAGGCATGGCCTGCCAATGTTTTTGCCAAGCGGTTTCCCAATCATCACCCAGTAAAGTTATTTTGACCTGTTTGGGTGTTGCCCCGAGCAATAATGCGCCTGCGGCAAGGCGTGCGCGCTGCTCGTCTAGACAAAATTCATCGCTTAACGAAAACCATGCAACATAGGTTTCGATTTTGCTATCGTAATCCGTTTCAATAGATGTTCCCAAGGTATTTTGGGATTCTGCGAGCTGTGCAAAGGCCGTTTCATCGACTGCATTGCCATCAATTCTTAACTCTAAACATGTTGTTGCTTGCATTCTGGTCATTCCTTCGTTGCAATCAGCCTCTATCCAGCTTGAGTGAGAGGTATTTTTTGCAGCAGTCTTCCACGTATCGTATGCAGTTGAAAGAGCGTATTTGTTTAACCGATGCCGCATGTGATGAACAAATTATTAAAATAAGTATTGCACCATTGCCAGGGGAAAGCTTGCAACCGTTGGTGTCTGGGCAATATGTTTGTATGGGGATTCCCCAACTTAAGGATCCTGCACCTGCGTATTTTGCCGTAGCATCATCCCCGTATGATACCGATGCTTATGAATTCGTGATTAAATGTACGTCTGGCATGGCAGAGAAACTCGCTGAACTTGATTTGGAAAGTCAGATCGAAGTCGAAGGCCCGATGGGTAAAGGCTTTGATTTAAGTGGGTTTAAGGGCAAAGATATTATTCTCATGGGTGTGGGAACGGGGATTGCGCCATTGCGCAGCGTTTGGCGGACGCTAATTCAGGAACGTGAAAACTATGGTAAAATATCTATTTACGCAGGATTTTTAAGTACATTTCACCGCCTTCTTACCGATGAAATGGATGAATTGGCGGATCATAATATTGATGTCAGTATTTCTTTAACAACAGGTCATGAGGATTGGTCAGGGCCAGTGGGTTATGTGCAACATGCGTTAGAAGATGATGAGCCAAGTGGTGAAAATACGGTTGTATGTTTGGCTGGAATGAGCGCGATGGTGGACGCTTGCACCGAAACCTTGCACAATCTTGGATTTAATGACGATCACATCTTGCGCAACTTCTAATATATCCTTGCCTTTGCTCGCCTTAGACATCGGCGGCAAGCGCATTGGCGTTGCGGTTTCAGATCGACTGGGAATTTCTTGCCGTGGTGTAACATGCTTATTTCGCAATGATCAGGGCTGGCCAAAACAAGCCCAGAAAATTATGCGTGAATATGGCAGTAAAGGCATTGTTGTGGGGCTTCCTAAAAATATGGATGGCAGTGAAGGCGCACAGGCAGAAGATTGCCGCAGAGCTGCCAAGCAACTTTCTGAAGTCAGTAATTTACCTATTTTCTTTCAAGATGAACGACTATCCACATGGACAGCCAAAGAGCGTTTGTACGCGCAAGGTTTGAATGAGAAAAAGGTCAAGCTTAAACTGGATCAAACTGCGGCAGCAGTTTTCTTGGAAGATTTTATTGCCGCATATGCAAGACAGACGGAGAATCATCATGCCTAAGCCTTTATTTGGATTAAAACACTTGTTTGGCATTGCGGATTTAAGTCGTGAGCAAATCACATCGTTGGTTAATTTGGGCGATGACTTTATTGAGATTAACACCCGAAGTGTGAAAAAGGAGGCTACGTTACGCGGTAGAACAGTCATTAATCTGTTTTTTGAGAACTCAACCCGTACACGTACCAGCTTTGAGATTGCCGGCAAACGCCTATCGGCAGATGTGATTAATATTTCTGCTTCCTCATCGGCAACCAAAAAAGGCGAAACCTTATTGGATACAGGACAAACCTTGGCCGCGATGCAACCGCATGTTTTGGTCATTCGTCATTCTGTAGCAGGCACATGTGAATTTTTATCTGAATATTTGGATAATACCGCACTTATCAATGCTGGAGATGGCTCACACGAACACCCCACCCAAATTTTAACTGATTTACTCACCTTAAAACATAATATCGGCGATGTTTCAGGTAAAACCATGACCATTGTTGGGGATATCTCTCACTCACGGGTGGCTAGATCACATTTATTGGCAGCAAAGATTATGGGCTATAAAGTCCGCCTTGTTGCGCCCAAAACATTGTTACCTGCCTTTGTGGAGCGTTATGGCTGCGAAGTTTTTCACGATTTTGATGCCGCTTTAGAAGGTACAGATATTCTATACATGCTGCGTGTGCAAACCGAGCGTTTGACGACCAACTGCTGCTTCCCTTCCATTCGTGAATACCACGAGACCTACGGCTTAAATATGAAGCGCCTCAAAGCCGCAGGTGATCACTGTATGGTCATGCACCCAGGGCCCATGAATCGCGGTGTTGAAATTTCCACAGATGTGGCGGACTCCATGAAAAGCCTAATTCTCGAACAGGTGGAGCATGGTGTGGCGATTCGCATGGCAGCACTTACGGCGCTTTGTGGCGGAGCGACCGAGGGGTGAACCTCTCACAATACCTAGAATCGGTCAGTACACGTTACCAATCAGGTATATCACGAGAGCACTCCTACCG
>JAUZQS010000097.1 GCA_030950875.1 Mariprofundaceae bacterium
TTGGCTGGCTGTGACATCACACAAATCACCGCACTTCGGAAACATTGGCCAGCGCATAAAAAAACACTATCTATCTCTTGTCATCATGGCGATGAACTTGAGCAGGCTCATCGACTAGGGGCAGATTATGCTATGTTATCACCGGTATTTCCCACCCTTTCCCATCCAGGAGCAGCACCTTTAGGAATCGCCACCTTTGAATCCTTGTGCGCAGCTACAGCACTACCTGTTGTCGCTCTGGGGGGTATTTCAACACAAAACTGCAACGCACTACAAAGCCACCCATTGGCAGTCATTGGTGCCATACTTGATGCTGACGACCCCTTTTCAGCAGCACAACATTTGCGCCGCGCTGCATCGAAAAACAACGCTAAGGAGTCTGCATTATGAAAACATTGATCTTGATTCGCCATGCCAAATCCAATTGGAATGATGCAGAAAAAAGCGATTATGAGCGCAGCTTAAATGCTCGCGGCCTATCGGATGCCCCCATCATGGCGAAGCGTTTACAACAGCGATTGACAGAGAAAGAACAGTCTATTGATGCCATCTTGAGCAGCTCAGCACAGCGAGCAGACCAAACAACACGCTTATTGCTGACGGAATTGAACGTTTCAGACCAACAAATTGATTGGCGTAGAGATTTGTATTTGGCCAGCCCTATGACGATACTCAAAATGATTCGTATGGTAACCGATGATGTGCAAACGTTGGCTGTAGTGGCTCATAACCCGGGCATCACAGAATTGGCCGAACAATTCACCGGCGAATTCTTGGGTAATGTGCCAACCTGTGGAATAATCACCATAGCCCTACCAATCAACCATTGGTGCGATGCCGGCAATTGGGCTGATCTGATCCATTTCGACTATCCTAAAAAAGCACCGTAACTTAAACACAACAGTCAGCAACATCAACGGTTCCTAGCTTTTATACAACCTGCCCCAGTTCATGCCGTGCTTGCCACAGCATCCGGTGGTTTTGGGTAAAAAGACTGGATTCCGAGTCAAGCCGAGAAAGACGAAGGTGAAGAGGGGTGGAATACAAAAAAGTACGTAACTACTGAGCACCCATCAATAAATGGTTGTAATTGCTCAGATAACCAGCAATATCAAACTTAAAAGCGATGCAAAACCAAAAACCAAATAATAATTGCGATCAGGCTGGCGGCGAATTACAATTTTTAGTGCAATCAACAGTGGAATCGCTTGCAAACACGATATTTTCACCACATCAATTATCTCATTAGGAACATTTAAAACAGGTAAAAATATATAAGGGACAAACCAAGATATCAAAATAAGCAATAATTCAAAACCTGAAGTAAGAAAGACTTCCTTATGCCCTTTAAAACGAATTTTTAATGCTGACCAAACACATAAAGTAATCACAAAACAGGAGGTATAGAGAAAGATATTCAAGCCTTTAAATGTTGATACATTTAATACATATAAAATAGTTAAAGCCGCCAAATAGAAAAGTGCATAGACGATACCTAAACGTTCATGATGTTCTTTCCATGGGAACAGCACTAAAAGTAGTGCCAATACGCTTAATACCAAGCCATGCATATCAAGTGCTGTTGATTGAATAAAACATATTGGAATCAATAAACCTAAAAATATAAAAAACCGTAAACTTTTCAAGCTTTTACCGACAATAGATGTAACTTTTTTCACCCAGTCAGAATCAGAATCAGAATCAATCTCAGTTGATTTTACCGGAGCATAAAAGGTTTCATATAAAGCCAAGCCCATATATAATACAAAACAGATACTCAGCGCCAGTAATAATTGCAACCATTCTGCTTGACCACGCATAAAAATAGCCAAAAAACCAAACAAAAAAGCCGTGCCATAAATAATAGTCACAGCAGAAGCATGACTGATTCCTAAGGACAGAAGACGGTGATGTAAATGAGTTTTATCTGCCGAAGCTGGACTTTTCCCCTTAAGTATACGTCGCGTCATCACCAGCAATGTATCGATGATCGGAACTGCTAAAATAATCGCCATAGTAATGGGCTGAATTGCAATAGCACCATCGAATTCAGGCAAATAGACAATCAAGCAGGCCATAAAGAAACCTAACATAAGGCTGCCCGTATCTCCCATAAACAGCTTGGCTGGATAGGTGTTAAATTTCAAGAACCCCAACACACTGCCCAATATGGCGACCACAACAGCGACGGCAATCCAATTCTGACTCGCAAATGCCAATGCACCCAAAAAAAGCGATGCAATAATAGTTAGACCTGAAGCCAAACCATCCAGCCCATCAGATAAATTGAAGGCATTAACAATGCCAAGCATGCAAAATAGTGTGATGCACCAAGCCCAAATGGTTGAAAGGTGAATATCTCCTAAAGCAAGCAAGTCGCCAAATGAATGTAAACTCAAATCTGTAACTAAAAGAAAAGTTATGCAGGCCAAAATTTGACCCAACATTTTCTTGGCGGGGCTCATTTGAAATAAATCATCCAAAATACCCGTCACAACAATCAATACAGCTCCTAAAAAGAAGCCCATAAAATACATATCCCAAGCAAGAAACAACGCCAAAGAAATCAATACTGAAAAGGCTATGCCCAACCCACCAAGCCGCGTCATCGATTGTAGATGTACACTTCGACCCATAATAGGCACATCAACCGCACCAATATACTTGGCAAAGGTAATCGACATAGGTGTTAACAGAAGCGACAATAATAATGCCGTAAAAAAAAGTAGCCCTAAATCTTCAGCGTTCAATACTCCCCTCCCCCTCCTCTCTCTCTTCTACGTTCAAACATTGCCTGCAAACACCTGAGTTCAAGTCATAAGCGCACACATCATTTGTTGAACAAAGTGGTGTATCATCGGAATTGTTCGATATCTTTTTTGGCTAACATAGGGTAGCTTAACTATTATAGAATCGTAACTACTCAGGTCATCCCCTTATTTGCTTTTCTAGCATGAGAATATCGCTTTTCGTTGCTGATTGAGAAGATGCTTTAATGCTTCATAAACCTCAAATGTCATTGTACTTATATCTTGAATGATAGCCATATATCAATAAAAGTCATCACTCTTCGTATAACTTCCTTCCTTCCTATGATATGGAATCTTCCATTCTATTCAAATATCGCCACCCTTTTTCGGTCGACCACACTGAACGAACCCCACCTTTAAACCCAAGATCAGCTTAATTTCCGTCTTGAATTCCCTATCCCCGAGTGGCATACCCGTTCGCAACAGATGAGAGGGTCAAGTTTTGCAATCATACATTTATGCAATAGATTAGCGCCATGGCAAGATCCCTTTAATATACCGTCATTGGTATCGTACAATCTATAGTATTCCATGCACCCTTATGATCCCGACAATCATAAAAAAATGGTAACTACTCAGGTCATCCCCTGATTTGCCCGATTTCTGCGTCAAAAATACTCAAGTGCAGGAGTACACTACGTATTTTTTTCTTGAACTCGAACAAATCAGGGGCGACCTGAGCAGTTACAGCTATTGTTGGGTGCTGAGTAGTTCCAAAAAAAACCTGCAAACACTAGGTTTACAGGCTTATTAGATGCTTATAGCACCCTCTTTTGGTGGAGGCGGTGGGAGTCGAACCCACGTCCGAAAATCATCAGCCTATGGTTCTACATGTTTAGTCCGTTCGAACAGCACCCCGAGAGAACCAAACGGACAAAATGCCCAAGGGGTCGATTCGTAGCTATTTAACCCTACAGACCACGAGTCTCCGTTCTGTAGTGGCGATTCCATCTAAATGACCCCGGATTCCCAATGGATGGACACCTCAAGAGCGGGGTAACTTACGCAGCGTAAGCTAGTTCTACGTCGTCGTTTGCAATTATATGCAAGTGCCAGCTTTTTACGGGACCAACAACCCGACATGCCCCATAGGGTTCAGTATCTCCGTCG
>JAUZQS010000098.1 GCA_030950875.1 Mariprofundaceae bacterium
TAAAATTCATCAGTTCGCATCGACACAAGGCATTAGTCTGGATGAAAGCATCAATATTATTGATCCTTCACTTATTCGCGATCGTTATATTGAGCCGATGGTGGCATTGCGTCAGCACAAAGGCTTAACGCGCCAAGTGGCGGAAGATCAACTCCAAGATAATGTTGTATTGGGCACCATGATGCTCACCATGGGGGAAGTTGATGGCCTCGTTTCAGGTGCCACGCATACGACAAGCAATACCGTTCGACCAGCACTGCAGTTGATTGGCACAAGTGAATCAGCCACATTGGTTTCTTCCATTTTCTTTATGTGCCTACCTGATCAAGTGGTGGTATATGGAGACTGTGCTATCAATCCAGATCCAGATGCAAAACAACTGGCCGATATTGCCATTCAAAGTGCTGATTCCGCCAAATTATTTGGTATGGAACCCCGTATCGCCATGATCAGTTATAGTACGGGGGATTCAGGCTCTGGCCTTGATGTAGAAAAAGTTCGACAGGCTACAAAATTGGTTCAGCAACAACGACCTGATCTGATTGTTGATGGGCCCCTTCAATATGATGCCGCCACGATTGCCACTGTTGGTAAAAGCAAGGCTCCCAAAAGCCCCGTTGCTGGGCAGGCCAATGTATTTATATTTCCAGATCTAAATACAGGAAACACAACCTATAAAGCAGTACAACGGAGTGCTAGAGTTGTAAGCATTGGGCCAATGTTGCAAGGTTTAAAATTGCCAGTAAATGATTTATCACGCGGTGCAAGCGTTGAAGATATCGTTTATACAATTGCACTCACATGTATTCAAGCCGAACCAATTATAACTGTCTAGGCGTCTACTAATAGGAAATCTGGCGTTTTAATCGCTACTATGCAATAATCCGTAAGCGTCGTTAAACTATGTTATTAGGGAGATTTTACATGTCTCAAGGTCTATTAAAAACAATTGACAATCGCTCGTTAAATGCCGATGACATTATCCCACTCTATGAATCTGATACACATAGTATCTACTGGATCGGTAGCGTGGAAAAATCTGAAGAACCTGAAGAAATTGAATGTAACAGTTATTTACTGGTTGATTGTGGTGAAGCTTATATTTTTGAGCCTGGCGGACTTTCCCATTTCCAAGGAGCCTTTGATAAAGTATGTCAAAAAATATCACCCTTTGAAATATCTCATATTTTTATGAGCCATCAGGATCCTGATGTATGCGCATCATTACCTTCATGGTTACAATTTAACCCCGATATAAACATTGTGTGTTCACATTTATGGCAACGTTTTCTTCCTCATTATATGGTTTATCATGCACAGTATCTTGCTATGCCCGATGAAGGCATGACTATAAATTTAAAAAGTGGTGGTAAACTGCACTGTATTTCTGCCCCTTATTTGCATTCACCAGGCAATATGGTGGTGTTTGATAGCATTAGTGGCTTTATGTTTTCGGGTGATATTGGTGCAGCTTCTCAAAAAAGTAACGCTTTCAAACTGGTTATTGAAGACTGGTCAGAACATATCAAATCCATGACAGGGTTTCATCAACGCTATATGGGCAGCACAAAAGCAGCCGCTGCATTTACAGCAAGTATCAGTCATTTGCCCATTCAAGCCATGCTTCCCCAACACGGACAAATATTTCGCCATACTGAAGTACAAGCCTTTCTTGATTGGTTTTCCACGTTACCTTGTGGTGTTGATTTTCTTTATCCCGATAAAGAATAGATGCCATTCTTCAGAACATTACACTTGAACAACCGTAAATTTCTCTTTAATTTCTTGGATGATTCCACGCTGTAAACTAGCAACTTCCTGTTGCAAATTTCGCTGCAAATGCGCTTGCGGCATTAACTCAAGGCATAAAACAACTTCTTGTTCATGCAGACGAATATGCCGCACCCATGCACAACCCTTCACCTCTTTCTTTTGCAGAAGAAAACAAATATCCACAATCTCATTGACTTCAAATGTAATGTCTTTGACTTCAGGCATGCTGATATCCATATGTTTTAATGATAAATCCAGCACCTTGCCTTTGCCTACCGTCTTTTTATTTCGATATAATTGAATCGCCATCGTTTCAATCGGCTCAAGCCTAAAGTATTTACGTTTTTTGATTGTTGATAGGGATTTCACAAGAAAGCTAACTTTTTCGCCTTGTTCACGCTTAACTTGCAACTGAATCAATACTTCATCTTCACTATCAGGTGTCAGTACAAATTCATTTTTTTGCATCGCTAAAACACGCCCCAATGCTGCCGAACTGTGTACTGTAATCATCGGCTGATCTACAGCCTCAACACACTCAATATCTGCCATCACTTGCACAGGCAAGCCCTTGTAGTAATTCAATAATTTTATTTTATCCTGCTGCCTCCAAATTTGCATAGAAACATTTAAAATATGCTTTTTTTGTTCTACCTTTAAATCATGATGAAGTGCCTCAACACGATTCGACCAAAGCTTCTCTCCGACTTGGACAATGCTCGAAGCAATATAATTAAAATGCTCTACCATTTCCTTTAAAGCTTGAATTTGTTTATCTGGAGAATCTTTGAAAATAACTGGCATTTGTTGCTCTAATATAAGCAACTGGCACTTCATCAAAGCATGCGTCAAATCACTGGGAAGCACATCGCCTTGAATCATATCATTGATCAATTCTGATAATGAGTGACGCGTTGTTACACCAACAATATAACTTGCTAGCTCGGCTACATTATCATGCTGCTGAGGAAGAATTTCATGACGCAATATCTCACAACACTGTTTTACAAGTGCCGCATGATCAATTTTCATCGTGACTGCTAACTGCATATCGAAAGATTAATGAATATGCACGTCCACGTCTATGCAAGTATCTGTCAATAGCACTTAAAAACTAAAGCCTTTGAAGACAATCTTCATCCAATAAAAAATCCACAGATGCATTTATTCGACATCAACTTAGCTTGCAGCCGTGAAGAAGATTATCCTAACCACTCTGAATGCCCGTTATTCTCATACTTCTATTGGGCTACGCTATCTTTTTGCCAACCTAAAAGAACTACAAAGTGAAGCGGCTATTATTGAGTTTACTATCAACGACAATGTGCAAGACATTGCCGAACAACTATTGGCACAGCAGCTTCGTATTGTTGGTATCGGTGTATATATATGGAACGTCACTCAAGTATCCCAGCTTATCCATACGATAAAAAAGGTATCACCAGAAACTTGCATCATACTTGGCGGTCCTGAAGTCAGTTATGACCCCATGCGTGTGAATATGGATGCTGCTGATTATATTATTCGCGGTGAAGGCGAATTGGCATTTCACACGCTTTGCCAAGCCATCTTGGATGGGGAACAACCACCCGAGCGCATCATAGATGCAGGCACCGTTAGCCTTGATGATATTGAGCTGCCTTACCGCTATTACAGCGATGAGGATGTCAAAAATCGTTATATTTACGTTGAAGCATCGCGCGGTTGCCCTTTCTCCTGCGAGTTTTGTTTATCTTCGATGGATAATCGTGTGCGAAACCTATTTATCGACCATTTATTGGAAGAGTTTGAACTATTGTGGCAACGCGGTGTGCGCAATTTCAAGTTTATTGACCGAACATTCAATCTAAATCCTAAAATCTCCAATCAAATATTGGACTTCTTCTTATCCAAAAATGAGGATTATTTTGCCCATTTTGAAGTTATTCCCGATCATTTTCCTGTCAGCATTCAACAGCGTATCAAGCAATTCAAACCTGCATCATTACAATTAGAAATCGGTATTCAAACACTCAACAACGAGGTTGCAACACGCATCCATCGCAAACTGAATATCGAAAAGATCAAAGAAAACATTGCTTTCTTAGAGCATGAAACCCATGCCCATATGCACTTGGATTTAATTGTTGGTCTACCAGGTGAAAATATCGAAAGTTTTGGTAAAGGTTTGAATCTACTATGCGCCCTTACTGACGCGGAAATACAAATTGGTATTTTAAAGAACCTCTCGGGAACCAGCCTATCACGGCACAATGAAACCTATGGCATGGTCTATTCCGATATACCACCATACGACATCATCAAAACCAATGATTTAAGCTTTGAAGAGATACAAAAAATGAAAAGGTTCGCTCGTTTTTGGAATTTATACAAAAATAGTGGTAATTTTAAACTTAGCTTACCACTTTTATGGCCAAAAGGGGATATTTTCGAGAAGTTTTTTGTATTTTCTTTATGGATTTATCAACAGACAAACTCAACATGGCAAATATCTTTGGATCGCCTTGCTAAATTACTTTTCGACTACCTTAACGACACAGGGCTAGCAGAGTCGCAACACATTGCAGATTGCTTGGTACAAGACTTAATGAAAATCGAAGGTCGTGTTCTGCCTGCTTTTTTGCGCCCCTATGTCCCGCACATACCTAAAACATCGAAAAATAGGGTTTCCGGTCATAACAAACGCCAGCTTCGCCATCTCTAAGTTCCCTATATCTTTTATCTCATACAAATTCATAGGTTAGTTTAAACACTCTTGTCAGATTTCTTCAAAAACCGCATGGACTTGAATCACTACAACTAACTATTTTTGAGATTATCTCAAGCCCATAATTTATCATTCCTGCATCAGAAAACACTCCTCAACTACTATCAACGAGCTAAAATCTAGAGAAATATACCTTACAGCTAGGCTTAACTGTAGATTATCATAAAAGTTCCACCTTTCTGTGGCAATGTCCCACTTAAATGTGATGCCACATGCCCCATTGGTATGCCTAAAGCTAAAGGTAACTCCCTGCTGTGATCTTGCGAATGACTACTTTCGTCAAAAACAGTCATCCAAATATTGGACAATTGCGCTAAATCTGTCTATAAGTACAGAAACAACTCACTGGAGATCATATGACTGAATGGGTAAATGTAAGATCTTCAGCGATAAGACGAATAGGGTATGATTTAGCCTCAAATAGAGTGTACATCGATTTTGAAAATAGTGCCCCTGTTTATACCTTCTGCAGAGTGTCAGAAAGTGTCCAGCAAGCAATGTCACACGCGACATGACCTTTTTCGATGCCTACTAATTTACTGAACCACAACGTTAAAGAGCGTTTAAAGATAATTAAACTTACTGTAATACTGTGTATAATCGCTTTATTTGGAACTAGCTGTTCTGTCACTTCCACGGCTGTAAATGCTCTTGGGCAAGCTATGAATAATGCTATTGGCCAACCTAATCACTTATTATTCCAAGATGTTCTTCATATCTGCAAGCCAAAAATTAGAGATGTATCAGCATTTGAAGCTTACGCATGGAAAAAAGTATCACGCCCACTTTTT
>JAUZQS010000099.1 GCA_030950875.1 Mariprofundaceae bacterium
GATTTCCCCAGTTGGAAATTGTCTGGAGCGGTATCAGGATGCCACGTTTTTAATAGGTACTCGGCATCACCCAATACGAATGCGCTATAACGTGAACGCATAAGTTGTTCGGCAGTACTGGCACTATCATTGGCAATAATAGGCCGACAACAGCTTGCAAATGGCTTGTTTGAACCACATGGGCAAGTCTTTGGTTTAGTCATTCGCACTCTGTTCGTTCTTCACTTTTATTTCTAAATATTTGGGAACCTTTGCACCCAAGGAAAGTTTTTTCTCAACCTTCTTGCGTTGGGCGTCTTTGATAGACATGCCGAGATGGGCTTCGCCACGCAGTGCTGCCAGTTGCGATTGTTTTTCACGCTCTTCAAAGCGAGATCGTTTTTCTGGTGTTAGTACATCATAACAGCGGCCACAGCAAATACCCTCTTTATAATGTTTAGATTGTTTGTCTTCCTCGCGTAATGGCCAACGGCAACCTCTGCAAAGACTGTAACTGCCTTTTTTGAGCCCGTGCAATACAGCAACGCGATCATCAAATACATAGCATTCACCCTGCCAGAGGCTTTCTTCTTGGGCGACTTCTTCGAGGTATTTTAAAATACCCCCCTTAAGGTGAAAGACTTCTTCATAACCCTGTTTTAACATATAAGCAGAGGCCTTTTCGCAGCGAATACCACCTGTGCAAAACATGGCGACCTTTTTATGCCTTTTGGGGTCACAATGCTTCTCTACATAGGCAGGAAACTCTCGGAATGTATCGGTTTTGGGGTCAACCGCACCTTCGAATGTGCCTACTTCGTATTCATAACCATTGCGGGTATCTAAAACCAGTACATCAGGGTCAGAAATGACAGCATTCCACTGTTTGGGTTCGATATATGTACCAACACAAACATTGGGATCAACACCTTCCACACCGAGAGTTACAATTTCTTTTTTGAGTTTCACTTTCATGCGATAAAATGGGTTTTCGGATGTAAATGATTCATTATGTTCTAAGGCTTGTAAGCGATCATCATCGCGTAAGAATTGTAATAGCGCATCAATGCCTTCACGGCTTCCAGAAACTGTGCCGTTAATGCCTTCATGGGCCAAAAGTAATGAGCCTTTCAGTCCATGCTCATCACAGAATTCCTGTATGGGTTGGCGGATGTCTTGGTAATCATCTAATGTGGCAAAATGATAAAGTGCTGCAACAACGACGTTCATGGTATCTCCAGGCAATGAATAATTCGATATCAGGGCTTATTCTTGCGCATAATGATATAGCACCTAATGGTTTGTATATGTTTTATATAACACATAATCACGTATTTGCATACATAGAGGCTATATTTTTGTCGTTTGTATGTATTTGACGGGTGAATTCAATGAACAAGATAGATAGCTTGGGCGCATGAATTTAGCCACCGTGATTTTACTGCGCCTTTTGCAAGCCGTGCCGACGCTATTGGGCGTGGTGACACTGGTGTTCTTTTTATTGCATTTGGTTCCAGGAGACCCTGTGGATGCTCTACTGGGTGAAATGGCCTTGGCAGCAGACCGTGAGGCAATGCGCCATGCATTGCATTTGGATGTGCCTATTTTGCAACAGTATACTCATTATCTTTATGGCCTAATGAGTGGTGATTGGGGCTTAAGTATTATTGACCAACGCGATGTATTAACGCGTATTTTGGAACGCTTGCCGGCAACGGCGGAGTTGGCGGCTGTGAGTTTGTTATTGGCTGTGAGTTTGGCATTTCCTTTGGGTTATTGGGCTGCGAAACATGCTGGAAAAGTTCAAGATACAGCTGCGATGAGCTTTTCTTTATTGGGTGTATCGATTCCAAATTTTTGGTTGGGTCCGATGTTAATGTTGGTTTTTTCAGTGGGGCTGGGTTGGTTGCCAGTATCTGGCATGGGGCAATCAGGAAGTTTGGTGTTGCCTGCGATTACTTTGGGAACAGCATTGGCAGCTATGTTGTCGCGTATGGCACGCTCAAGCTGGTTGGAAGCCATGTCGATGGATTCGATTCGCACAGCGCGTGCTTTTGGTGTATCGGAGCGAAGTATCTGGTGGCGACATGCAGCGCGTATTGCAGCGATTCCCGTGATCACCATGTTTGCTTTGCAGTTGGGTGCGGTGCTAGGTGGTGCAGTGATTACTGAAACGGTTTTTGATTGGCCTGGCCTAGGCTTACTGACGATTGAAGCGATTCAACGGCGTGATTACCCATTGGTGCAGGGTTGTGTGCTGATTATTGCGGTATTTTATGTGTTGGCGAATTTATTGGCAGACATTTTGGGCTTATTGCTTGATGCGAGGCAGCGTCAGTAAGCGTTCCATCCCAACGACCCAAATGAGGGGCGGGAGCGAAGCGCAAGTCCCTCTCTATGATTGGTTAGCCTGCTCTGGATTCTTTGATTGCATCTAATATATCCTGAGTTGTTGCTCTTGTTTTTATACCAACCACATCAAATGGCGATGTGTCTTTTACTTTTTTTGGAACAATGGAAAAAATGGAGCCATCTCTTCGGCGAATCTCAACCTCTTCATTTTGAGCTGTGTTTAATAATTCAGAAAGGTTTTGCCGAGCTTCTGAATAAGTGAATACTTTCATTTTCTACTCCACAACTACTTAAAAGGGGGCGCTACCCTTTTTTATTTATCTTTGGTCTTCCTTGAGGTCGAAGCTCTAAAATACGCCCAATTTGATCGCCCAGCGTTTTGACAAAGCTCTCTGAACCACAAGGCAAGCCTTTCTCGATATGTTTGCGCAACACCTTCAAGTGCTCATTGGCTTCCTCAATCAAAAGCCAATCAGCCCAGTCTTCTGTGGAAACGAGAAGCTTGCCCCAGTCTTCTTTCTTGCCAAGCACCTTATCCTCTTTTAACCCACAATGCGCTGCAGCACTTGACCAAGGGTAATCTTCAGCCTTTTTTACCATATTTGCCCGCACGGGGTTTCTCTCAACATATCGAATGGCAGCCCATAGGTATTTTTCATCCAATGGAGATGAGAAGAAACGCCCTTGCCATAAATGTCCCTTCCAGCCTTTTATTCGATTAATCCTTTGGGCATAACGCATGTGTAAAGGTTTAAAGACTTTTTGCAAACCCTCTGCTGCATGAGGTGTTGCAACCAAGTGAATATGATTGGTCATAAGGCAATAAGCATGTATTTGCACGTCATGCAAGACACAGTATGACCGAAGCCACCCTAAATAAGCTAATCTGTCATCATCGCTGAAAAAGACATCTTCTCGTCTGTTTCCACGTTGAGTAATATGACTTAAAGGGTAGCGGCCCCTTTGTCACACCTTTGTCACATTGTTAAGATAAATATTTGTATTCTCTATTTGCTAGCATTTCTGCCAGTCCCTCTTCTGAACCATATAATGTATAGGCATTTATATTCATAGCATCTAACTCAGCAAGGACTTCAGCCCTAAGATTTGCCGGTAATACAAATTTTTGCATGATATCTTGGCGACCACTGGTTTTTTCAAGTGCTTTTTCGTGGCTTGAGTAATACCAAGTATCATCTACCTTCTTCCTACAATACGTGTATTCAGCCTGTTGAATATAATGTCTTTTGTGAGTTCTTATGGTTGGCCCACAACCAACTATATTTGAATCTCCAGCACAGCTACCTTTGCCTTCACCTGCGTATTCTCTGAAAGAGTCAATAACCACCAACTGAAGTTGGTGGCTTGCTTTTTGCACTGTAAGTGCAGTTCAGGCTAAAGCCTGCTTCAAGCCCCCGCCCCAAGGCGGCTAAAGGGATCTACTATAAGTCCTACTCAACATGAAACTCATCATCCCTTTCAACGTGATTCTCTATGTAAGCCTTAATCATGTCATCTGTTATATTTCCTGTACTACAAGCAAAGTAGCCTCGCGCCCACATACGTTGACCCCAATACTGTTTTCGCAGTGAAGAATATTCACGTTGTAACTTGTACGAGGACTTACCCTTTAACTTTTGTATCAGCTTACTTACCGACACTTGCGGAGGAATTGAGACCAAAACATGCACATGGTCTTTTGCTACCACTCCAGACAATATCTCCACGCTCATATCTGAACATATTTGCCGACAGATCTCTCGAAGACGTTCCCCTATATCCTTTTCCAGTACCTTCTTTCTATATTTTGTACACCACACCATATGTAAATGGATCTGAAATACAGAATGACTCCCTCGTCTATAATCTTTCATGACTCCAATCATAATCCGTCATGCTAAAAGCTGCCAGCTGAAGCTGGGGGTTTTACCCCTCCCAAACGGGGACAATAAAATTTTACAAAATAGTAAACTGTGACAGCTATTAGCGCCTGAAATAAAGTTTCCTTTTGTATTTGCTCTATAGATATTCCTAGGGCTGATATTTTTGTTGGGATTAACTGCCCCCTTATTAAAAGAACGGAAACACCACTGGATAGTAATAGGTTTCTACGAGCTTTTCGTGTCGACTCAGTGAGGCTCTCCTCAAGCCAGTTTAGCCTAATATCTTCCATATTTACCTTGTATTCTAACTAGGTAATACGTGTGCTTGATTGTCCATGTATTACC
This sequence comes from Mariprofundaceae bacterium, assembly GCA_030950875.1. Lineage (GTDB taxonomy): Bacteria > Pseudomonadota > Zetaproteobacteria > Mariprofundales > Mariprofundaceae. The sequence continues at coordinate 4,560 of JAUZQS010000099.1, forward strand.
CTCCTATATACGCCCTTTATTTACTTGATATTGCATATTATAAAGCCAAAACAAGGACAATATGTTGATATAGGTATCCGCAAGCGTCAAGGCATGCTTATGTGTGCGTACCAATAGGCATAAAAAAAGGTCGCTAAACAGCGACCTTTTTTATTTATATAGCAAACACTTATTTTTTAGCTAAACCAGATTTTCCCATTAAGAATATATCAATGCCACGTGCGCACTGACGGCCTTCATTAATGGCGCGAACGA